>CAUQNI010000015.1:0-37344 GCA_963519555.1 uncultured bacterium | reverse complement strand
CTGGGATAAGAAGGAGGGATCCTCCGGCAATACCAGAAGCACCACAGGCTGAGATAGCTGCTACCACACTGAGGACAAAGGCTGTGGCAAAGTCAACAGGGATTCCCAAAGTATTTACTGCAGCAAGGGTCAAAACGTTAATAGTAATCGCTGCCCCGGCCATGTTGATAGTAGAACCAAGTGGGATAGAAACAGAATAGGTATCTGGATCCAGTCCAAGGTCGTGGCAAAGTTTCATGTTGACAGGGATGTTGGCAGCAGAACTACGAGTAAAGAAGGCTGTCACACCGCTGACACGCAAACATTTCCAAACGAGGGGATAGGGGTTTCTCTTCATAAAGAGGAAGGCAATTAGTGGATTGACTACCAGAGCCACAAAGAACATAGTTGTCACCAGGAGGGCAAGCAAGATTCCATAGTTGGCTAGACTGCCGATTCCCTTATCAGAGATAGTTTTAAAGACAAGACCCAGGATTCCAAATGGCGCTAGGTTGATGATCCATTCGACAATCTTGGAAGTCACATCAGCTATGGTATTCAACAATTCTTTACTATTTTTACTGGCTTCTCTCATAGCAATACCGAAAATCACTGCCCAAGATAGGATTCCAATGTAGTTGGCTGTGACGAGGGCATTGACAGGGTTGTCTACGAGTTTAAGTAAGAGATTACTGAGGACCTGACCTATACCATCAGGAGGTGTAACCTCTGTATTAGCACTATTTAAGGTGATTTCAACTGGAAGGATGAAACTAGCAAATACAGCCACAAGTGCTGCTGCAAAGGTTCCTACTAGATAAAGGAAGATAACCGTTTTCATATTGCTATCCTGTCCCTTTTGGTGTTTGGAGAGGGCATTGGCAACGAGGGCAAAGACTAGAATCGGAGCGATGGCTTTTAGACCACCAACAAAGAGATCTCCGAGTAGGCCGATTCCAGATACAGTAGGAAGTGTTAGTCCTAAGATTCCTCCAAAAAGCATACCAATCAAAATACGTTTGATTAGGCTTGCCTTATTCCAAGCATGAATGAGTTTTTTCATAATAACCTCCTTAGTTGTGTAATGTTTATGATTATAGTATAAATATGAACTAAAATCAAGAATTTTCTGTCTATTTTTGAAATTATTTTTGAATATTTATGGAGAATGACACTCTGTGAAAGTATGGTATAATAAATGAAAGGAGTTTTCTATGCAAGAATTTATTCAAACCTATCTCAATAAGATTGATATTACAGCGATTATCGAGAATATCTTGACCAAGATACTTTCTCTTTTATTCTTATTTTTACTCTTCTACATAGCTAAAAAACTGCTTCATACCATGGTGCAGAGAGTTGTCAAACCCTCTTTAAAAATGTCTCGTCACGATGTCGGGCGTCAGAAAACCATCTCACGTTTATTAGAGAATGTGTTTAATTATACCCTTTATTTCTTTTTACTTTACTGTATCTTGTCTATTTTAGGTTTGCCAGTTTCGAGTTTGCTTGCTGGAGCTGGGATTGCTGGGGTGGCTATTGGGATGGGAGCCCAAGGTTTTCTGTCTGATGTCATCAATGGCTTTTTCATCCTCTTTGAACGTCAACTGGATGTGGGAGATGAGGTTGTTCTGACAAATGGGCCTATTACTGTATCGGGCAAGGTCGTCAGCGTCGGTATTCGAACAACACAACTCAGAGGAGAAGATCAGGTTCTACACTTTGTTCCCAATCGCAATATCACCGTCGTCAGCAATTTCTCTCGTACAGACCAGACCTGAAATGTTAGCAGATTTATGGTACAATAGAAAGAGTTTGGTAAAGGAGAGAAGATGTTTTTAGAAAAACAGTTGGGCAATGGTTGTACCTGGATTAACCTAGATTTGGACAAGTTGAAAAAACTAGAGGATCTTTCTGAAATCTACGGTTTGGACAAGGAAACCATTGAATACGCGCTGGATAGAAATGAGCGTGCCCACATGGATTATCACCATGAAAATGGGACTGTGACCTTTATCTACAATGTCTTGAACTTGAAAAAAGATAAGGCCTACTACGAAGCCTTTCCCATGACCTTTATCGTGGAACATCATCGCCTGATTACCATTAGTAATACCAAGAACGCCTATGTCATTGAACAGATGACCCGTTATCTGGAGAGTCATGACACGCTTTCTATTTACAAGTTTCTCTTTGCCAGTCTGGAAATCATCAGCAATGCCTACTATCCTGTCATCGAGCAGATGGACAAGAGTAAGGATGAGGTCAATGGCCTCTTGCGCCAGCGGACGACCAAGAAAAACCTTTTTGCTCTTTCCGACTTGGAGACTGGTATGGTTTACCTCACTGCGGCTGCTAAGCAAAATCGCATGTTGCTGGAGCATATTCAAGGGCATGCCCTCTATCGCAGTTTTAACGAGATTGAGAGAGAACAGTTTGATGATGCCATGATTGAGGCTCATCAGCTGGTATCCATGACAGACTTGATTTCTCAAGTCCTCCAACAACTATCAGCATCTTACAACAATATCCTAAATAATAATCTGAATGATAATTTGACAACCTTAACCATCATTTCAGTCTTGCTAGCGGTTTTGGCAGTAGTGACAGGCTTTTTCGGAATGAATGTTCCCCTACCTTTAACAGATGAGCCCCATGCTTGGCTCTACATCAGCTTGGCCAGTGCAGGTTTGTGGATTATCCTGTCATTGTTACTAAGGAAAATTGCGAAAAAAAGTTAAGAAAAGGAGCCAGAATGGCGATTGAAAATTATATGCCAGATTTTGCTGTGGAAGCAGTCTATGATCTGACAGTCCCAAGCCTGCAGGCGCAGGGAATCAAGGCTGTTTTGGTCGATCTGGACAATACCCTCATTGCTTGGAACAACCCTGATGGGACGCCAGAGATGAAGCAATGGCTACATGACCTCCGTGATGCGGGTATTCGCATCATTGTGGTCTCAAACAACACCAAAAAACGAGTTCAACGAGCAGTTGAGAAGTTTGGGATTGATTACGTTTATTGGGCTCTGAAGCCCTTCACATTTGGGATTAATCGTGCCATGAAGGAATTCCGCTATGAGAAAAGCGAAGTGGTCATGGTTGGTGACCAGCTCATGACAGATATACGAGCAGCCCACCGTGCTGGTATTCGCTCGATTTTAGTCAAACCCTTGGTCCAACATGACTCGATCAAAACGCAGATTAACCGAGCTCGTGAGCGTCGTGTGATGAGAAAAATCACTGAAAAGTACGGACCGATTACATATAAAAAAGGAATTTAACTATGGAAGAAATTCTCTGTATTGGTTGTGGAGCAACCATTCAGACGACAGACAAGGCTGGCCTTGGATTTACCCCCCAGTCGGCACTTGAAAAAGGTTTGGAGATGGGCGAAGTCTATTGCCAACGCTGTTTCCGTCTCCGCCACTACAATGAAATCACAGATGTTCAGTTGACGGATGATGATTTCCTCAAGCTCTTGCACGAGGTAGGAGACAGTGATGCTTTAGTGGTAAATGTCATTGACATCTTTGACTTTAATGGCTCTGTTATCCCAGGCTTGCCACGTTTTGTATCGGGTAATGATGTCCTCTTGGTAGGAAATAAAAAAGATATCTTGCCCAAGTCTGTTAAACCAGGCAAGATTAGCCAGTGGCTCATGGAGCGTGCCCATGAAGAAGGACTTCGTCCCGTTGATGTCGTTCTAACTTCAGCCCAAAACAAACATGCCATTAAGGAAGTCATTGACAAGATTGAACACTACCGTAAGGGCCGTGATGTTTATGTGGTTGGGGTAACCAACGTTGGAAAATCAACTCTTATCAATGCTATTATCCAAGAAATCACAGGTGACCAGAATGTCATTACGACTTCACGTTTCCCAGGAACAACCTTGGACAAGATTGAGATTCCGCTTGACGATGGATCTTATATCTACGATACGCCAGGAATCATCCACCGCCACCAAATGGCTCATTACTTGACGGCTAAAAATCTCAAGTATGTCAGCCCTAAAAAGGAAATCAAGCCAAAAACCTATCAGCTCAATCCTGAACAAACCCTGTTTCTAGGCGGTCTCGGACGCTTTGACTTCATTGCAGGTGAAAAGCAAGGATTTACTGCTTTCTTTGACAATGAACTCAAATTGCATCGTACCAAACTTGAAGGCGCTAGTGCATTTTATGATAAGCACGTCGGAACACTTCTGACCCCTCCAAATAGTAAGGAAAAAGAAGATTTTCCAAAACTAGTCCAACATGTCTTTACCATCAAGGACAAGACAGACCTAGTCATCTCAGGACTAGGATGGATCCGCGTAACAGGCACCGCCAAAATCGCCGTCTGGGCACCAGAAGGCGTCGCCGTCGTCACACGAAAAGCAATTATTTAAACACAGAAAGGAAAGGGTTATCTGAATTCGGGCGAGCAGGGCGAGCCCATAGAGAATACTTTTCGCTGTGGTGTCAGTTGGTACAAGTGATTGTACCAACTGCGGAAAATTTGAGACTTTAGACTCAAATTTTAGTCATGAAAGTCCGAAGGACTTTGCTGACGTCCGTCACCACTTCAGAAAAGTATAAAAAGAAACTCTTTTAAAGAAATTATGTCATTAACATCAAAACAACGTGCCTTCCTCAACAGCCAGGCACACACCCTCAAACCCATCATCCAAATCGGGAAAAATGGACTGAACGACCAAATCAAAACCAGCGTCCGTCAAGCTCTTGACGCCCGTGAATTGATCAAGGTAACTCTCTTGCAAAATACAGATGAAAATATCCACGAAGTAGCTGAAATCTTGGAAGAAGAAATCGGTGTGGATACAGTCCAAAAAATCGGACGCATCTTGATTTTGTTTAAACAGTCTAGCAAGAAAGAGAATCGCAAGATTTCTAAAAAAGTCAAAGAAATCTAAAAAAGACACTCCAAACAACTGTTTTTACAGAGAAATAAAGGAGACTAGCCTATGGCAATTGAATTATTAACTCCCTTTACCAAGGTAGAGTTGGAGCCAGAAATCAAGGAGAAAAAACGTAAACAAGTTGGGATTTTAGGGGGGAATTTTAACCCCGTTCACAATGCCCATCTGATCGTTGCGGACCAAGTACGCCAACAGTTGGGATTGGACCAGGTTTTGCTTATGCCTGAATATCAACCCCCTCATGTGGACAAAAAAGAAACTATCCCTGAACATCACCGTCTCAAGATGCTTGAGTTGTCGATTGAGGGGATTGAAGGCTTAGCCATTGAAACCATCGAGCTAGAGCGTAAGGGTATTTCTTACACCTACGACACCATGAAAATTTTGACAGAGCAACATCCAGATACGGATTATTACTTCATTATCGGTGCGGATATGGTGGACTATCTGCCTAAGTGGTACCGAATTGATGAGCTGGTCGACATGGTTCAGCTTGTAGGGGTTCAGCGCCCACGCTACAAGGCAGGGACTTCCTATCCAGTTATCTGGGTGGATGTGCCTCTCATGGACATCTCGTCCAGCATGGTGCGTGACTTCCTTGCCCAAGGTCGGAAACCCAACTTTCTCCTACCTCAGTCGGTGCTAGACTACATCGAGAAGGAGGGGCTCTACTGATGGCTTATCAAGACTATATCAACTGCTCCCGTGAGGTTTTGTTGGAAAAAATGGCAGAGCTTCTACCTGAAAAACGGTTAACCCATTGCTTAGGTGTGGAGCGTGCAGCCATAGAACTGGCCCAGCGATTCGGTGTGGATACTGAGAAAGCAGGTCTTGCAGGGCTTCTTCATGACTATGCTAAAAAGTTGTCAGATCAGGAATTTCTGGACTTGATTGACCGTTATCAGCTAGACCCTGATCTCAAAAACTGGGGCAATAATGTCTGGCATGGTATGGTTGGAATTTACAAGATTCAAGAAGATTTGGATTTGCATGATCCAGAAATCTTACGAGCTATTGAAATTCATACAGTCGGGGATGGTCAGATGACAGACCTAGACAAGGTCATCTACGTTGCAGACTATATCGAGCATAACCGTGCCTTTCCAGGTGTGGATGTGGCGCGTGAAATTGCTGAGTTATCGCTTAATAAGGCAGTGGCCTACGAAACAGCTCGCACTGTGGAGCATCTAGCTCATCAGGGATGTCCCATCTATCCCCAAACCCTTGAAACCTATAACGCTTTTGTGCACTATTTGAAAGAGGACTAAATGAAGACGGCTTTTATAATCATTGATGTTCAGAATATTTTAGTGGAAACCGGTTATCAGACAAATAGTCTATTGGAAAAAATTTCTTATTTACAAAACCAAGCTAGAAGCAAGAATATCGAAATTATCTATGTTCAACATATTGATGATTCTGAAGCTCAAACATCAGAAGATTGGCAGTTATCTGGGCTTTTAAATCGAAAACCTAATGAAAAGGTCTTTCAGAAGAAGTATAACAGTATCTTCAAAGAAACTGGTTTAAAAGAATACTTGGATAAACAGGGGATTGAAAAATTAGTTTTATGTGGTATGCAGACAGAATATTGTGTGGATACCTCTGTCAAGGTTGCTTTTGAATATGGCTATCAGCTTATTATTCCAGAAGGAACTTATACAACGTTTGATGGGGATGACATTCCAGCAGAAACGATTAATGAATTTTATGAGGACATTTGGGAGGAGCGCTTTGCAGATGTTCTAGATTACAAACATATTTTCTAGAAAGAGGACTAAATGAACGAAAAAGAATTACTAGAACTAGTCGTGAAAGCGGCTGATGAGAAACGTGCGGAGGATATCCTCGCACTTGATGTACAAGATTTGACTAGTGTGACGGACTACTTTGTTATCACTAGTTCAATGAATAGCCGTCAGTTGGACGCTATCGCTGACAATATCCGTGAAAAAGTAGCTGATGCAGGCTTTAAAGGCAGTCATGTCGAAGGAGATGCAGCTGGAGGCTGGGTTTTGCTGGACCTAGGTTCTGTTGTCGTGCATATCTTTTCAGAAGAAATGCGTGCCCACTATAACCTAGAAAAACTATGGCATGAGGCGGATTCAGTAGATATTTCAGAAACTCTTGCTTAGAAGATGAACTCAGTTGCAGTCAACTGGGTTTCTTTGCTTATTTTAAAAGGAATGTGATAGAAAGGTATAGAGCGAGTGGTGTTTGCCATGGAGGCTCTTGGTATCATGATTATGGCAACTTATGAAACCTTTGCGGCGGTCTATGATGCAGTCATGGACGATAGTTTATACGACAAATGGACGGATTTTTCTCTGCGTCACTTGCCTAAGACCAAGGAGAGAAAGAAACTTTTGGAATTGGCTTGTGGGACAGGTATACAGTCTGTGCGCTTTTCTCAGGCTGGTTTTGATGTGACTGGACTTGACTTGAGTGGGGATATGTTGAAGATTGCTGAGAAGAGAGCTTCTTCAGCTAAACAAAAGATTGACTTTATTGAAGGCAATATGCTGGATTTGTCCAAGGCAGGTCAATATGATTTTGTCACTTGTTATTCGGACTCAATCTGCTACATGCAGGATGAAGTAGAAGTCGGGGATGTTTTTAAAGAAGTTTATAATGCCCTAAACGAAGACGGAATTTTCATATTTGATGTACATTCGACCTACCAGACAGATGAAGTTTTTCCAGGCTATTCCTATCATGAAAATGCGGAAGATTTCGCCATGCTCTGGGATACCTACGAGGACGAAGCTCCTCACTCCATCGTGCATGAGCTGACTTTCTTTATCAAGGAGGCAGACGGTTCCTTTAGTCGCCACGATGAAGTGCATGAGGAGAGGACTTATGAGGTTCTGACCTATGATATTTTGCTGGAGCAGGCTGGATTTAAGTCTTTCAAACTCTATGCGGACTTTGAGGACAAGGAGCCAACAGAAACTAGCACCCGTTGGTTTTTTGTCGCGCAGAAGTAGGAGATCACTATGACCATCACAGGTATTATCGCGGAGTTTAATCCTTTTCATAATGGGCATAAATACCTGCTGGATCAGGCTGAGGGACTGAAAATCGTTGCCATGTCTGGTAATTTTATGCAGCGAGGAGAGCCTGCTATCGTTGACAAGTGGACACGGGCCCAGATGGCGCTGGAAAATGGCGCAGACTTGGTAGTGGAATTGCCCTTTTTAGTCAGTGTTCAGGCGGCGGATTTCTTCGGCCAAGGAGCTGTGGCTATCTTGGCTCGGTTGGGCATTGATACTTTAGCATTTGGGACGGAGGAAATTCTGGATTACCAGAAAATCGCTGACTTATACACAGAGCAGGGGGCTGAGATGGAGAAATTTGTGGAAAATCTGCCTGATTCCCTCTCTTATCCCCAGAAAACCCAAGCCATGTGGAAGGAATTTGCAGGTCTTGATTTTTCAGGCAATACGCCCAATCATGTCCTTGCTCTTGCTTATGCCAAGGCGGTTGCAGGACGAAATATCAGGCTGCATCCGATTCAGCGTCAGGGGGCTGGTTACCATTCTGTGGATAAAGATGTGGACTTTGCTTCAGCGACAGCTCTTCGTCAGCACCAGAAGGATCAAGATTTCTTAGAACGCTTTATGCCTTCTATTGCCCTATTTGAGCAGGCCAGTAAGGTGAGCTGGGAAGACTATTTTCCCTTTCTCCGATATCAAATTTTGTCAAATCCCGACCTAACCACCGTCTATCAGGTTAATCAAGAAATGGTAGTACGCATTAAGGAAGCCATCAAGACAGCCCAGTCTGTGGGAGACTTGGTTGAGGTGGTTGCGACCAAGCGTTACACCAAGGCGCGTGTCAGACGCCTATTGACCTATATCTTGGTGCAAGCTAGAGAAGGTGACTTGCCAGAAGCCATTCATGTCCTTGGATTTACCGAAAAAGGCAGACAACATCTCAAGTCTCTGAAAGGGCAGGTCAATCTAGTCAGCCGAATTGGCAGAGAACCTTGGGATGCTATGACCCAAAAGGCAGACCAGATTTACCAACTAGGACATCCAAGTATAGCAGAGCAGAATTTTGGAAGAGTGCCGATTAGAATAGAAAAGAACTAGAATATGGATAGGATAAAAAGAACCTACTAAAAGTTGGGAAATGACTTTCAGTTGGTTCTTTTCTTGTTCTCTGTTATAAAGTATTGAATACCTTATAAATTTGCTCTATTAGAAGCCTTGTTTATTCATTGAAAGCTTCCTTACCATCTATATTTATTTTATGTTTTTTACAATTTCATTAAAGGAGGATATAATTTTTCCTTGTTTCTCTTTGGGTAACTTTGTTAGGTTGTCGAAAAGTATTTCTAGGGAGTCTTCACTCTCTGAGTCATATGCTTGTAGCTTAAGGAACTCTTTTCTTTCTGTATCATATGCTTCTAGGTTAAAGAATTCTTCTACGGTAATACCTAATGCTTTGATTACCGATTCAAGAGTTTTTATCTTAAAATCATATTTCATATTTTCCATGTTTTGAATTGCCTTGATACCCAAGCCAGCTAATTCTGATAATTTCTCTTGACTTAATTTCTGTTCTTTTCGACATTCACGGATTCGAAAAGCGATATGTTTTTGTAATCTATCATGTTTCATGCTGTATATCATTTTACTATCTATTTTCTTTAAAAATAAGTACAATATACTATACAAAATAAGAAAAGTATGGTAAAATGGCACAAAATGTAATGAATGGACTGAGAACCATACAATCGGAATTTAGATAAGATTGATTCTAGGTTAAAAGGTAGAGGGAAGATAGTAGTCCTACTCGCAATTGATTCAGCTACAAGTAAGGAATTTGTTAGTCTTATCGACACTCGAAAATAGTATTTTGAGCTATTTGCGTCTAGTTTTCTATATAAAAGTAAAAAAGAAAGCTTTGTGCCTTCTTAAACAATTATGGGAAATCTAATGATTACGAATGATAAAGAAGCAAATCAGAACATCTATTATTTGACTTCTTTGAGGATGAGTATCAAGGCATCTAAAACTCGGGAGCGTTGTTCAGTTGGAAGAGTTTTTAATTCATCAACAAGTAGAGAAATTTTTGGGTCTTCTTCTTTTAACTGTATATCAAAGAATGTATCTAAATCTACTTCTAATGCTTCCATTACTTTCTCTAGCGTTTGAATTTTTAAGTTAGTTGAAAGATTTTCTAATTTGTAGATATAATTAGTACCCAAATCAGCCATCTCTTCTAGTTGTTCTTGAGTATATCCTCTTTCTAAACGTAATAGACGGATTCTTTTAGAGATGTAATCTTGAAGATTGCTTTTGTTATTTGTCATGTAGTACCTCGCTACTTACATGATACAGTCAAAATGGTACAAATTTTAGACTTTTTAAAGTTATTTTATATATAAATAACCTTTAAAGGTTGTTTTGTGGTATAATAAGTTTATAAAGAAAAAAGAGGAAACAATATGAAAAAATCAACAATCGCAATGACAGCAGCCGCAGCTGCTACAGTTTCTCTATTTAACACAGTAGGCGCAGAAGAAGTCGCTCCAAAACCAGTGAATGTGGAAGCGCCAAAGGCGGAAGTTGTGGAAACAACTACTCCTGCGGTGGTAACAAAAGAAGAAGTTGCTACAAAAGAAGCAGAAGCTAAGAAAGCGGATCAAGCTGTAGTAGAAGCAAAACAGGCGGTCAAAGATGCCAAGCGTGCTACAAATGAAGCAGATTCTCTTGTTAATGAGAAAACAGAAGCTGTAAAACGTGCAGAGGATTTTGCGAAAAAAGCAAGCCCAGCAGTTATTACAGAAGCTGAGAAAGCAGTAGTTAAGGCTGAGTCTGTTGTTCCTGCAAAAGAAGAAGCTCTTAAAAATGCAGAAGAAAAAGCTACCGAAGCAAGCCAAGCGGTATCTGCACAAGAAGCAGTTGTGACAGAAAAAGAAGCTACACAAACTGCAAAAGAAAAAGCACTTACAAGTGCCACAGAAGCAGTTCAAATCGCCACAGACGCTGTTAATGGCAAAGGCTTGGAAAATGCCAAGGAAGCACAAAAAGAAGCCGTAGAAGCCGAAAAAACAAGCAAACAAGCGCAAACAGATGCAGAAACTGCTCTTAAAGAAGCAGAAAAAGCAAATCAAGCTACAAAAGCGCAAATCGAAGATACAAAGGCAGAGATTGCTACAAAAACTCAAGCGGTATCAGATGCTAAGGCACATCAAGAACAAGCAAACAAAGCAGTAACAGACCTAACTGCTGAGTATAATCAAGCGGTATCTGCTTTAGATTCTATTAAAAATGTAAAACATAATACAATCAAGCTAGCCCCTGAATTTATTGAAGCTGTGAAAGAACGTATGCAACTTCAAGAAGATTTTCGTAGCTCTAAAAACAAAAGCGATTTTGATTTTAGTAGATTTCCTAAAACTTTTAATAAAGTAAAAGAAACACAAATGGGTACTCCTGCTTTAAATCAATTTATTCCACTTGAATCAGATTTAGCTGATGAAACTAAATATGACGTTAATCATATCCCAGAAGATTTTAAACGCGATTTAACATTTTTCGCTGCTGACTTAATTAATCAAATGCGAGAACAAGTGGGATTATCGGATGTAAAAGTTACAGCTGATTCATTTACTTTTGCAGAAAAAATTGCAAAAGAATATACAAAAGCAAAAGTAACAAATGTTCTTTTAGATAGTTATCGTAAACAAAAAGGTGGATTTGGACATTATGCTATTGGTATTAATAAAGTTGCTAAGGAATATGGTTTAGATGATGGTAATTCAGAAAGTGAACGCATTAATTTAGAAAATAAAGGGGTTCAATCTTATGAAGTTGCAGTAAGCTTCACAGCTACAGATGAAATTGATTCAGATGTTTTTCGATTAACTAAATCAGAAATGCGTAAGTTTATGTATACTACATTAGTACGATTGATTTCAACTGAAAACGATTTCGGTCATACAAGTGCAACAATTGGTTTTGATAAAGAAGTTGAAACTCAATACTTTGGTGGAGTTGCGCAAAGTCACACAAAGACTCTTTATAGAGATCATGTTATAGCAGGAATCCCTGAATCATACATGACTAATTCTACATTTGATCGCAATGAAATTGAAAATCCATATACAAAAGCAAGAAAAGCTAATAAAATTAAAGAAGCTGAGGCTTTGGTAACTGCTAAAAAAGCAGAGAAAGCACAAGCAGAAGAAACTCTTAAAATTGCTAATCAAGCTGTAACCGAAGCAGAAACTGCATTGCAAACTGCAAACTCAAACTTGAAAGCACAAGAAGCTCAACTTAAAGATACAGTAGTATTGAAACAAACTCTTCAATCTGCTACAACAACTCATAATCAAGACGTTGTTGCCTTGTCAAATGCCAATGCCTTGGTTGCTACCTTGTCTGCTACAAAGGCAGATAAAGAAGCGAAGTTGGCAGAGTTGAAAGCAACTGCAAAACAAGCAGAGAAAGAGTTGAACCAAGCCAAAGCAGAAACAACAGCAGAGAAAGCAACTCTTTCTTCTCTTCAAGAGAAAGCAGAAGAAGCTACCCAAGCGGTATCAGTTGCCAAAGAAGCTCTTGACCAAGCCAAAGCACAAGTTGTTTCTTCAAAAGAGTTGGTTCAAGATTTGAAAGTTGCTGCAAAAGAGCTTGAAGATCGCAAGGCAGAGTTGAAAGATGCAGAAGAAGCGCTCAAAGAAGCAAAAGCAAACCAAACAACTGCGCAAGAAGCACTTGAAGCAAAAGAAAAAGTAGCCAAAGAAGCGCATAAGACTTATGCAGTAGCAAAAGCAAGTTACGAAGCAGAGCAAGCTCGTCTTCAAGCAGAAGAATTGAAGAAACATCCTGTAACAGAAAAGGGTATCCCTGAAGTTCATCCAGCTCTTCCAGAGTTTGTACTTCCAACAACTCCATCTGTTCCAAGTGTTCCTAACACACCTGTAGCTCCTGTTGTTCCAACAACTCCACGTGTTGAAGTTCCTGTTGTGAATAATAATGGTGGGGTTTCTGGCCAAGATAAAGCCAAAGTAGATGTAGTTGCCAAACAAAAAACGGAAACTAAGAATACAAAAGATTCTCAATCTGGTAACTGGATTGAGTCAGCTGGTCGCTGGTGGTATCAGCATGAAGATGGTTCATACACTAGCAACGGTTGGGAACAAATCAAGGGTACATGGTATTACTTTGACAATATAGGCTGGATGCAAACTGGCTGGGTCAAAACGGGTGGCTCATGGTATTACTTGAATGAAACAGGTTCACTGGCCACTGGCTGGGTCAAAGACAATGGCACATGGTACTATCTTAAAGAAAATGGTAAAATGGCTACTGGTTGGGTAAAAGATAATGATACATGGTATTATCTTGATAACGCTGGAGCTATGAAAACAGGCTGGTTTACAGTTTCTGGTAAATGGTACTATGCCTATAGCTCAGGAGCTTTAGCAGTGAATACTACTACACCAGATGGCTATAAGGTTAATGCTAACGGTGAGTGGGTATAAAGGAATACATGAAGAAGGTAAATGATGAATTTGAAGCTTTGATAGTGCCCCTTTTGAAGAGCGACTGGAACAGTATTCAGGAGACTCTTAGAATCGCTCAAAATAAGGAACTTTCTGACAAAATCTTACGAGGAATGGCCCAAATTCGCGCAGGACATTAGTCTAGTTTACAGAGAATGCCTGAGTGAAATCTTGCTGTTGTTAGAAACAAACTTTTTGTATTTAATGATTATTAGGAAGTCTACTGAAAGGTGGACTTTTTGGTACATATTTGGGATCCGATATTTGTTAATATCAATTATTTCTCTTAAGAAAATCAATCAAAGTGGTATGTTTTTAGTATAATAAATTACCGTGTTTATCGTCTGTCCATATTAATGAATGATATTCTGTGGTATAATTATAACAATGTTGATAAAAATAGAAACTATGAGAAATATAATGAAACTGAAATATCTATTGCAAAGACCATCATGGAGTAGTAATGTTAGAGTTATTGAATGTTACAAAATATTTATAGCTAGTATATGGGTACTGTATCTTGCACTTGAGATTGAACAATTTAAGCGCTTTGCTTCACCTATCTATAAATTTGTATCTAATAATGATTGTTTAAAAAATATTATTTTATTTTTGTATGAGAATCGTGTAGTACCATTGTTAGTATTGACTATACCAACAATACTGTTCTGGTTTTTAGATATAATTTTTAAAAAAATTAGTTATAAAAAACTGGATCCAGAGCTATTTCCGGAATATGATTTAGATGACTATCCTTTTCAAACTCATCTAGTGGAGTTTTTAAATACTTCAGACTATAGTCATAATGTGTTTTGGTTGGATGGTCCTTGGGGAAGTGGGAAAACATTTTTTATAAAGAAGTTTTTTGAAAATCAAATTTACAAAAAGCAAGAAATCTACTATATTTCCTGCTTTGGGATAAAAACAAGAGAGCAAGCCGAGAAAATATTGATTAATGAGATAGAAAAACAATCCACACTCGGAAATTTGGACTTTATTCCACTTGTTGGAGGAGTTTTTAAATGGTTCTTTAAAACAGTTGGAACGGATTTAATGAAGCGAAATTCTATCATTATTTTTGATGATTTTGAACGGGTTTCATATACAGGAAAATCAGATAACCCTTCAGATTACAATGATTTATTGGGATACATTAACTATCTTTCTGAAAATAAAAAGTTTAAAATTATTGTAATTTTAAATAGTGAGGAAATAAAGTTAACAAAGGAGAATCTCATTGATAATAAATTTAAACTAAATCAACATCAAATGGTATGTACAGAAGAAGTCATAGATAACATTTTGAAAAAGAGTAAATTGAGAGATAATGACCTTGGGAAAATTTTATCACTAATTTATAAAATTTATTATGGAAATATAGATGAGAGAGTTGTACAAGATAAAAATAAAGATTCAAAAGTTAAAAAGCCAAGTTTAAGAGAGTTCCAGAAATCAATAGAGGAACTTTCAAATATAATTGAGAGTGATTATAGAATGAATGAACTTCTACCATATTCTAGTAGAAAGATATCAAATTATATCGTTGATTGCATGAATGGACGCATGGGAACAGATAGTATTCTAGTATCATTTTTTAAATTTTATATCACTTATGAAGGCAATTATGAAATAGATGAGTATTACAAGTTCTATGAGTCAGGTGCATATTTTCATTTTGAGATGTTAGAGAAGATTGTAAGTTTAAGTTTTGTGCATGCTTCACTTACTGCAGAGGAAGAAATACATCCTGAAATTATTGATATTTTCGGACTTAAATATTATTTTAAATTGTTATCGTGTCTCTGGGAAGTAAGACTAAGTAATCTGTTTATAACAAGCAAAAATGTTTATTTTGAAGAATATAAATCTCCTAGTTTTGGTAAAGAAGAGTGTCTAGTTGAAATTTATTATGATATTTTGAATAATAGAATAAAAGACAATTATCAAATGAATGACTTAAATGAATTGGGAGAAATAAAATATCAGAATTTTATCAAATATTGCCTACCTATGGAGTTAAAGAGACAAATTAAAATTAATCATATTCCATTAGATGAATTAATACAAGGGAGTTTTGAAATAAATAGATCTTTGTCTGAACTTCAAGCTAAATTTCAATAGTTCATATTCTATTTTAGGTTTGTGAAAATCACTTTTTTATGGTAGAATGTAAAAGAATGTATGTCATTCGGAATAACAATAAAATGAGGTAAAAACATGGAAATCATGTCGCTTGCGATTGCTGTTTTTGCCGTCATCATTGGTTTAGTCATTGGATATGTCAGCATCTCAGCTAAGATGAAATCATCTCAGGAAGCTGCGGAGTTGATGCTTTTAAATGCTGAACAAGAAGCAACTAATTTACGTGGACAAGCTGAGCGTGAAGCGGATTTACTTGTTAATGAAGCCAAACGTGAAAGCAAGTCTCTTAAAAAAGAAGCACTATTGGAGGCCAAAGAAGAAGCCAGAAAATACCGTGAAGAAGTGGACGCTGAATTCAAATCAGAACGTCAAGAACTCAAACAAATCGAAAGTCGTTTGACAGAGAGAGCTACTAGCCTTGACCGTAAGGACGACAATTTGACGAGTAAAGAACAAACACTTGAACAAAAAGAACAAAGTATTTCTGATAGAGCGAAAAACCTTGATGCGCGTGAAGAGCAATTAGAGGAAGTCGAAAGACAAAAAGAAGCAGAGCTAGAGCGTATTGGTGCCCTGTCTCAGGCAGAAGCACGAGATATTATCTTGGCTCAGACAGAGGAGAACTTGACCAAGGAGATTGCTAGCCGTATTCGTGAAGCAGAGCAAGAGGTCAAGGAACGTTCTGACAAAATGGCCAAGGATATCCTTGTTCAAGCTATGCAACGTATCGCTGGTGAATATGTGGCGGAGTCAACGAACTCAACGGTTCATCTGCCAGACGATACTATGAAGGGACGCATTATTGGTCGTGAAGGTCGTAACATTCGTACCTTTGAAAGTTTGACAGGGGTCGATGTGATTATCGACGATACACCAGAAGTGGTGACCTTGTCAGGATTTGATCCGATTCGTCGTGAGATTGCCCGTATGACTATGGAAATGTTGCTCAAAGATGGTCGCATCCACCCAGCTCGTATCGAAGAGTTGGTTGAGAAAAACCGTCAAGAGATTGACAATAAGATCCGTGAATACGGTGAGGCAGCGGCCTATGAGATTGGTGCGCCAAACCTTCACCCTGACTTGATGAAGATTATGGGACGTTTGCAGTTCCGTACTTCATATGGACAAAATGTCTTGCGTCATTCGATTGAGGTGGCTAAGTTGGCTGGTATTATGGCTAGTGAGCTTGGCGAAAACGCGGCTCTTGCCCGTCGTGCTGGATTCCTTCATGATATCGGGAAAGCCATTGACCGCGAGGTTGAAGGTAGCCACGTTGAAATCGGTATGGAATTGGCCCGTAAGTACAAGGAACACCCAGTTGTGGTCAATACGATTGCTAGCCACCACGGCGATGTTGAGCCTGAGAGCGTGATTGCAGTGATTGTCGCTGCAGCAGATGCCTTGAGCGCGGCTCGTCCAGGTGCTCGTAGTGAGTCTCTTGAAAGCTACATCAAGCGTCTTCATGATTTGGAAGAAATTGCGAACGGCTTTGAGGGAGTACAAACTAGCTTTGCCCTTCAAGCAGGACGTGAAATCCGCATCATGGTCAATCCAGGACAAATCAAGGACGACAAAGTCACAATCTTGGCTCATAAAGTTCGTGAGAAAATTGAAAACAATCTCGATTACCCAGGAAATATCAAGGTAACCGTGATTCGTGAGCTTCGTGCAGTAGATTATGCTAAATAAATAAGAAAGAGCAGTTGAAAAATTACTGCTTTTTTGTTACACTAGATAGAAAGACTGTAAAGGATAATTTGGCTTTTTGCCATTATTCTAGAGAAATGTTATTTCACAGACTGACTAAAAGGAGACACAATGGCAGACCGAGGCTTACTAATCGTTTTTTCTGGTCCTTCAGGGGTTGGCAAAGGAACGGTTAGAAGAGAGATTTTTGAGAGTTCTGAAAACCAATTTCAATACTCTGTATCGATGACGACACGCGCACAACGTCCTGGAGAAGTGGACGGTGTTGACTATTTCTTCCGTACTCGCGAAGAGTTTGAAGAGCTGATTCGTCAAGGACAGATGTTGGAATATGCAGAATATGTCGGCAACTACTATGGAACTCCCCTGACCTATGTCAATGAAACCTTGGACAAGGGAATCGATGTTTTCCTTGAAATTGAGGTTCAGGGCGCTCTTCAGGTCAAGAAAAAGGTTCCAGATGCTGTCTTTATCTTCCTGACACCACCAGATTTGGATGAATTGCAAGATCGTTTAGTAGGTCGTGGAACAGACAGTGCAGAAGTGATTGCCCAACGAATCGAAAAAGCCAAGGAAGAAATTGCCCTTATGCGTGAGTATGATTATGCGATTGTCAACGATCAGGTGCCCCTAGCTGCTGAGCGTGTCAAACGTGTGATCGAAGCAGAGCACTTCCGTGTGGATCGTGTCATTGGTCACTATCAGGAGATGTTACCAAAATCTCCAACTACCCGATAAAATTTAGAAAATAGGTACAAGCAAATGATGTTAAAACCCTCTATTGATACCTTGCTCGACAAGGTTCCTTCAAAATATTCACTCGTAATCTTGGAAGCAAAACGTGCCCACGAATTGGAAGCAGGTGCGCCAGCAACTCAAGGTTTCAAGTCTGAAAAATCAACTCTTCGCGCTTTAGAAGAAATCGAATCAGGAAACGTTACAATTCACCCAGATCCAGAAGGAAAACGTGAAGCAGTGCGTCGCCGTATCGAAGAAGAAAAACGCCGCAAAGAAGAAGAAGAAAAGAAAATCAAAGAGCAAATCGCTAAAGAAAAAGAAGATGGTGAAAAAATTTAAGGTTGGGGGGACTCAATCTTATTTTTTCTATTGCAAGAATGTACTGACAAGGAGGAGGTGAGAAGATGGCTATAGCTAAGATTATTGTAGATGTTCCCTTGATGCAGACGGACCAGCCCTATAGTTACAGGATTCCTGAGGAGTTTGAGGGAATGCTGGAAGTTGGGATGCGGGTTCACGTGCCCTTTGGTAAGGGCAATCGCCTGATTCAAGGGATTGTTCTTGGTTTGGAGTCTCAATCAGACGAAGGAGAGGCGAATCAAGATTTAAAAGATATTGCAGAGGTGCTGGATTTTTCTCCTGTTCTCACGCAAGAACAACTCTGGCTGGCTGAGGAGTTACGCAAATCTGTCTTCTCCTACAAAATCTCTATCCTCAAGGCTATGTTACCAGGATTTCTGAACTCCAGCTATGACAAGATTCTCTATCCTAAGGCAGGTCTGAGTCAGGAAGATCGAGAGCGCTTGTTTGGTTCAGAAGATTCACTTGCCTTTTCTTCTCTGGATTTAGGTAAGCAAGCCGAAATGATGCGTTTGACTAGAAAAGGTCTGCTTGGTTTGGAATATCAGGCGGTCGATCAAAAGAAGGTCAAGACCCAGTCCTGGTATGAGGTTGACCTTGCTCAATTAGAAGGTGTAGAGATTTCTGCACGTGCCAAGAAAAAATTAGAACTGAGAGACTATTTGCTGTCTCATTCTGAGAGTGCTTCTTTGGCTAGTTTGTTAGCGTCCTACTCGCGGGAGCAAGTCAACTTCTTTGTGGAACAAGGTGCTGTTACCATAGTCCAAAAGGAAGTTCAACGCTCGGCTGCTTATTTTGAAGGCATTGAGGCAAGTCGGCCTTTGGAGTTGAATCCAGAGCAAAGACAGGCTCGTGATGCAGTAGTGAGTGCGATTGGCAGTCATCAGCCTCCCTTCCTCCTTCAAGGGATTACAGGAAGTGGGAAGACCGAGGTTTACTTGCAGATTATCCAAGGGGCTTTGGACAAGGGCAAGACAGCTATTTTGTTGGTACCTGAGATTTCCTTGACTCCTCAGATGACGGAGCGTTTTATAGCACGTTTTGGAGACAAGGTGGCCATTCTTCATTCAGGCCTATCCAATGGTGAAAAGTACGACGAATGGCGTAAGGTGGAACGAGGAGATGCACAGGTTGTTGTGGGTGCTAGATCTGCCATCTTTGCTCCGCTGAAAAATCTGGGTGTCATGATAATCGATGAGGAACATGAAGCGACTTATAAGCAAGACAGTAATCCCCGTTACCATGCCAGAGAGGTGGCTATTTTACGAGCTCAGTATAATCAAGCGGCCCTGGTGCTTGGGTCTGCAACACCGAGCTTAGAAAGCCGTGCTCGGGCTGGAAAAGGCGTCTATCAACACTTACGTCTGACCCAACGGGCCAATCCTTTGGCTAGGATCCCTGAGGTTCAATTGATAGACTTTCGAGACTATATCGGACAAAATGAGACGTCAAACTTTACGCCTCCTTTGCTAGAAGCGATTCAAGACCGTCTGGCTAAAAAAGAGCAGGTGGTTCTCATGCTCAATCGCCGTGGTTATTCTAGCTTTGTCATGTGTCGGGAGTGTGGGACGGTGGATACTTGTCCCAACTGTGACATTTCTCTCACCCTGCACATGGATACTAAGACCATGAACTGCCATTATTGTGGTTTTTCAAAGGACATTCCTCAGGTCTGTCCTAACTGTAAGAGTCGAAGTATTCGTTACTATGGGACAGGAACTCAGAAGGCTTATGACGAGCTGGCAGAACTCTTTCCCCATGCACGCATTCTGCGCATGGATGTGGATACGACTCGTAAGAAAGGCAGCCATCAAGCTCTGCTTGATCAGTTTGGACGAGGGGAAGCAGATATTTTACTAGGTACTCAGATGATTGCCAAGGGATTGGATTTTCCAAATGTAACTCTAGTCGGAGTTCTAAATGCGGATACAGCCTTGAATCTACCTGATTTCCGTTCTTCTGAAAGAACCTTCCAGCTTTTGACTCAGGTGGCAGGTCGTGCAGGACGAGCTGAAAAAGCTGGGCAGGTCTTGATTCAGTCTTACAATCCTCAGCACTACGCTATTCGATTTGCCAAGGATCAGGACTACGAAGGTTTTTATGCCTATGAAATGGGTATTAGACGACAACTTGGTTATCCACCTTACTATTTCACCATTGGCATTACCCTTTCTCACAAGAAGGAAGAAGAGGTGGTCAAACGTGCTTATGAAGTCATGAACATTTTGCGGTCAGGCTTGTCAGAGACCAGTAACATTCTTGGGCCAACGCCCAAACCGATTGCTCGTACCCACAACCTCTATCATTACCAGATTTTGATTAAATATCGTTTAGAAGATGAGCTAGGTTCGACCCTCAACCAGGTTCTGGCCTTGACTCAAGAACGAGAAAATAGTGAGCTCCGTCTCAGCATTGACCATGAGCCACAGCAATTTTTATAAGAAGGAGAAGATATGATAAAATTAATCTTTATGGGGACACCCGACTTTTCAGCAACAGTCTTAAAAGGACTTTTGAAAGATGATCGTTACGAAATTCTAGCTGTTGTGACCCAGCCAGACCGTGCTGTCGGCCGTAAAAAAGTGATCCAAGAAACACCAGTCAAGCAGGCTGCCAAAGAAGCAGGACTTCCTATCTACCAACCTGAAAAATTATCTGGAAGTCCAGAGATGGAAGCGATTATGAAGCTAGGAGCAGATGGAATTGTGACTGCTGCTTTTGGGCAGTTTCTTCCAAGTAAACTCCTTGATAGCATGGATTTTGCGGTCAATGTTCACGCTTCCCTCCTTCCAAAACACCGTGGTGGTGCGCCTATCCATTATGCCTTGATTCAAGGGGATGAGGAAGCTGGTGTGACCATTATGGAAATGGTTAAGGAAATGGATGCAGGAGATATGATTTCTCGTCGCAGTATTCCGATCACAGATGAGGACAATGTTGGTACCTTGTTTGAGAAATTAGCTCTTGTTGGTCGTGATTTGCTTTTGGATACTTTGCCAGCTTATATTGCTGGTGACATCAAACCTGAACCGCAAGATCCAAGTCAGGTTAGCTTCTCGCCAAATATTAAGCCCGAGGAAGAAAAACTGGACTGGAACAAAAGCAATCGTCAACTTTTCAACCAAATCCGTGGCATGAACCCCTGGCCTGTTGCCCATACTTTTCTCAAGGGCGACCGCTTTAAGATTTATGAAGCCCTACCAGTAGAAGGTCAAGGCAATCCAGGTGAAATCCTCTCTATCGGGAAGAAAGAATTGATTGTCGCAACGGCAGAAGGAGCTTTGTCTCTCAAGCAAGTGCAGCCAGCTGGTAAACCTAAGATGGACATTGCTTCCTTCCTCAACGGAGTTGGACGGACATTGACTGTAGGAGAACGATTTGGTGACTAAAGTAGAAACGGCTAGAAGTCTAGCTCTGGCAGTATTAGAGGATGTCTTTATCAATCAAGCATACTCAAACATCGCCTTAAATAAGCATCTCAAGGGAAGTCAACTTTCGGCAACAGACAAGGGGTTGGTGACTGAGATTGTCTATGGAACAGTAGCCCGCAAACTGACTCTGGAATGGTACCTATCCCACTTTATCGAGGACAGAGACCAGTTAGACAGCTGGCTCTATGTTCTGCTTATTATGAGTGCCTACCAGCTCCGCTATTTGGACAAGATTCCAGATCATGCTGTGGTCAATGAAGCGGTGGAATTAGCCAAATTCCGTAAAAAAGGCAGCGAAAAATTGGTTAATGCCGTCCTTCGCCGTATCCTGCGTGAAGGCTGGCCAGATATTGCCAGCATCAAACGAAAAAACAAGCGTGATTCCATTGCCTATTCTCTCCCAGTTTGGCTAGTTGCCAAACTCAAGGAAGAATACGGTGAAGAGAGAGCGCAAGCTATCTTTGAAAGCCTTTTGGTGCGCAACAAGGCCAGTATTCGTATGACTGATTTAAGCCGAAAAGAAGAAATCAAAGCCTTGTTGGAGGCCAGTGATTCATCCTTGTCTCCTTCTGGTCTGGTCAAGGAGCAGGGGCATTTTGCAGGCCATGATTTGTTTGCAGAAGGTGCTATAACCATTCAAGACGAGTCCAGTCAACTGGTTGCTCCGACTCTTGATCTACAAGGCGATGAGCAGGTCCTAGATGCCTGTGCAGCTCCAGGTGGGAAAACAGCCCATATAGCCTCTTATCTCACGATAGGTCAGGTAACTGCTCTGGACTTATATGACCATAAGTTGGACTTAATCCAAGAAAATGCTCAACGTCTAGGGGTTGAAGATCGGGTTCAAACGCAAAAATTGGATGCCAGAAAGGTGCATGAGTTTTTTGGTCAGGCTTCTTTTGATAAGATTTTGGTAGATGCTCCCTGTTCAGGAATCGGTCTTTTGCGCCGAAAACCAGACATCAAATACAATAAAGAAACGGCAGATTTCGCGTCCTTACAGGAAATTCAGCTGGAAATATTAGGTAGTGTTTGTCAAACACTAGGCAAAGGTGGTATAATAACTTATAGTACCTGTACCATTGTTTCAGAGGAGAATTTTCAAGTCGTTGAGGCGTTTTTAGAAAGTCATCCCGAGTTCGAGCAGGTAAAACTAGAACATGAATGTAAGGACATCATGAAAGACGGCTGTATCCTCATTACACCTGAATTGTATGGAAGTGATGGATTCTTCATCAGTCAATTTCGCAAGATATCGGATTAGGAAGGAACTGACACATGGAAATTTCATTATTAACAGATGTTGGTCAGAAACGAACAAATAACCAAGACTATGTCAACCACTATGTCAATAGAGCTGGACGTACCATGATTATTTTAGCTGATGGGATGGGAGGTCATCGCGCAGGGAATATCGCTAGTGAAATGGCGGTAACAGACCTAGGTATAGCTTGGGTTGATACCCAAATCGATACAGTCAATGAAGTGCGTGAATGGTTTGCCCATTACCTAGAAATTGAAAATCAAAAGATTCATCAACTTGGGCAAGATGATGCCTATAAAGGAATGGGAACAACTCTAGAAGCTGTTGCTATTATTGGCAATCAAGCTATCTATGCCCACATTGGAGATTCTCGTATCGGTTTGATTCGTGGGGAAGAATACCATCAGTTAACGAGCGACCATTCCTTGGTCAATGAATTGCTCAAGGCAGGTCAATTGACGCCAGAAGAAGCAGCAAGTCATCCACAGAAAAATATTATTACTCAATCTATCGGTCAAAAAGATGAAGTTCAACCTGATTTTGGAATAATTACTCTTGAGCTAGGTGACTATCTCTTGCTCAATAGTGATGGTTTGACCAACATGATTTCAGGCAGTGAGATTTGTGATATTGTAACCAGTGATATTCCTTTGGCAGATAAAACAGCGACGCTTGTGCGTTTTGCTAACAATGCAGGAGGTTTAGACAATATTACGGTTGCCCTTGTTTCTATGAACGAGGAGGATGCAGAATGATCCAAATCGGCAAGATTTTTGCCGGACGCTATCGGATTGTGAAACAGATTGGCCGAGGAGGCATGGCAGATGTCTATTTGGCCAAGGATTTAATTCTAGACGGCGAAGAAGTGGCAGTGAAGGTTCTGAGGACCAACTACCAGACGGACCCGATAGCTGTAGCTCGTTTTCAACGTGAAGCGAGAGCTATGGCAGATCTAGACCATCCTCATATCGTTCGGATAACAGATATTGGTGAGGAAGATGGTCAACAGTATCTTGCAATGGAGTATGTTGCTGGACTAGACCTCAAACGCTATATCAAGGAACACTATCCTCTTTCTAATGAAGAAGCCGTCCGTATCATGGGACAAATCCTCCTAGCCATGCGTTTGGCCCATACCAGAGGGATTGTTCATAGGGACTTGAAACCCCAAAATATCCTCTTGACACCAGATGGGACTGCCAAAGTCACAGACTTTGGGATTGCGGTAGCCTTTGCTGAGACGAGTCTGACTCAGACTAACTCTATGCTGGGTTCAGTTCATTACTTGTCGCCAGAGCAGGCGCGTGGTTCGAAGGCGACTGTACAGAGTGATATCTATGCCATGGGGATTATTTTCTATGAGATGCTGACGGGCCATATCCCTTATGACGGGGATAGTGCGGTGACCATCGCCCTCCAGCATTTCCAGAAACCACTGCCATCGGTTATAGCTGAAAATCCATCTGTGCCTCAGGCTTTGGAAAATGTTGTCATCAAGGCAACTGCTAAGAAATTGACAGATCGCTACAAATCAGTAGCTGAAATGTATGTGGACTTGTCGAGTAGTTTGTCTTATAATCGTCGCAATGAACCAAAGCTGGTCTTTGACGATGCGACTAAGGCGGATACCAAGACTCTACCAAAAGTATCTCAGAGCACCTTGACCTCGATTCCTAAGGTGCAAACACAGAGTCCGAAGCCACAGACTGCGAAGCCGAGTCAGCAGGTTTCAGAAGACAATTACGTAACCAAGCCTGTTAAGAAACGGAAATTTAGAGTTCGTTATATGATTTTGTTGGCCAGCATTGTATTGGTGGCAGCCTCTCTGATTTGGATATTATCCAGAACTCCTGCAACCATTGCCATTCCAGATGTGGCAGGTCAGACAGTGGCGGAAGCCAAGGAAACCCTCAAGAAAGCCAATTTCGAGATTGGCGAGGAGAAGTCAGAGGCTAGTGAAAAGGTGGAAGAAGGGCGGATTATCCGTACAGATCCTGGCGCTGGAACGACTCGAAAAGAAGGTTCAAAAATTAATTTGATTGTCTCATCAGGCAAGCAATCTTTCCAATTGAGTAATTATATCGGCCGTAAATCGACAGATGTTATCGCAGAACTCAAGCAGAAGAAGGTTCCTGAAAATCTCATCAAGATCGAGGAAGAAGAATCAAGTGAGAGCGAAGCAGGAACTGTTCTCAGACAGAGTCCAGTTGCTGGAACAACCTATGATTTGAGCAAGGCATCAACGATTACCTTAACCGTTGCTAAGAAAGTAACCAGTGTTGCCATGCCGAGTTATACAGGTTCTAGTCTTGAATTTACTAAAAACAATCTTGTTCAAATTGTCGGTATTAAAGAAGCCAATATTGAAGTTGTAGAAGTGTCGACAGCTCCCGCTGGAACGGCTGAAGGTACAGTCGTTGAACAGAGTCCAAAAGCAGGTGAAAAGGTTGATTTGACTAAGACGCGTGTCAAGATTTCAATTTACAAACCAAAAACACCGCCGTCAACGTCATCATCAGCACCAGTCCAACGTGGAAACCAAGGTTCTACTACAACACCAAGTCAGGGGAACCAACAAGGAAATCAACGAGGGAATGCACCTGCTACTACTCAATCAAGTAGTGAAGGTAACCACGAAAATTCTCGTGATTAAACGAATCTTTGTCATGATTTCATGGCAAAGATTTTTTTTGACTCCAGATTTGTGATAAAATAGAATGAGTTGATAAAAGGAGGAAAGCATGGAAGAATCAAAAGAATTAAATGCCGTTATCGATGTGATTATGCTAGCAGGAACCATTCTCCTCAAAAGTGGCTCAGAGATTCATCGTGTAGAAGATACCATGATTCGGATTGCGCATTCGCAGGGGATCGTGGATTGCAATGTTCTTGCCATGCCTGCCGCTATCTTTTTCTCGATTGAAAATACCAATATTTCTCGCATGAAGCGTGTGACCTCCTCTTCTTATAACATTGAAAAAGTCTGCGATGTGAACCAGATTTCTCGTCAGCTGGTTAGGGGGCAGATTGATTTAGAAACAGCCTTCAAGCAATTGACGGCCTTGCAAGCCCAACCGCTTCCCTATACCAAGTTACAGGTGACTCTGGCTGCGACCTTTAGTGCTCCTTTCTTTTCAATTATGTTTAGTGGAAATATCTACGACGCACTTGGGGCAGGAGTGGCTACCTTATTTGGTTTTGCCTTTTCCCTTTATGTGGAGAAGTTTATCCGAATTCCTTTTGTGACAGCATTTGCTGGGGCCTTCGTCTTTGGGATGATTGCCCAGTTTTGGGCTCGCTATACAGGATTTCCTTCAACGGCAGATTTGATTATAGCTGGTGCGGTTATGCCTTTTGTACCAGGAATTGCCTTAACAAATGCGGTTCGGGATATTATGACCAACCACATAAACTCTGGTATGAGTAAGATGTTTGAATCCCTGCTCATTACCCTTGCTTTAGGGGCAGGAACTTCTGTCGCCTTAGTATTGATGAACTAATATGACACTAATGACCTTTTTATTACAAGCAGTAGCAAGTCTTCTTGCTATTATTACCTTTTTAATCGTACTCAATGTTCAACGGTCTATGCTCTTACCAGGAGGGATTTTGGGCATGGTTGTCTGGCTAATCTATCTCTTGCTCAAGGAACCGACCAATGTCATTGTAGCTACCTTTATTGCGGCTATTATCGGTTCTTGTGTTAGCCAGATTTTAAGTATTCTTTACAAGACCCCTGCTGTGGTCTTTATCTTGGCCATCTTGGCACCCTTAGTTCCAGGCTATCTTTCTTATCGAACAACTGCCTTTTTTGTGACGGGGGATTATAGTCATGCCATTGCTAGTGCAACCTTGGTTGTCATGTTGGCTCTGGTAATTTCTATTGGGATGGCTAGTGGAACAGTGATTCTTAGACTTTATTCCTACTTACGAAAACAGCAAAATAATTAGAATAATAAGGGACTTGCTTTGGTGAATCAAGTCTTTTTTCTCTCTTTTACTGCTATTTGTGATAAAATAGTAATGAACGATTTTTTACATGAATGATAAAACAGAGGTAAATATGACAATCGGTATTGATAAGATTGGTTTTGCGACCAGTCAATATGTCTTGAAATTACAAGACTTAGCAGAAGCAAGGGGAATTGACCCTGAAAAATTAAGTAAAGGACTTTTACTCGAGGAATTGAGTATTGCCCCTCTAACTGAGGACATCGTGACCTTGGCGGCCAGTGCAAGTGACTCTATTTTAACTGACCAAGAAAGAGCAGAAATTGACATGGTCATTGTGGCTACTGAGTCAGGAATTGACCAGAGTAAGGCTGCGGCCGTCTTTGTGCATGGCTTGCTGGGTATCCAGCCCTTTGCTCGTAGTTTCGAGATTAAAGAAGCCTGCTATGGAGCGACTGCTGCCCTTCATTATGCCAAATTGCATGTGGAAAATTCTCCAGAGTCCAAGGTCTTGGTCATCGCCAGCGATATTGCCAAATACGGTATTGAAACTCCAGGAGAACCCACTCAGGGAGCTGGAAGTGTGGCTATGTTGATTACTCAAAATCCACGCATTATGGCCTTTAATAATGATAACGTGGCTCAAACCCGTGACATCATGGATTTCTGGCGTCCAAATTACTCAACAACCCCTTATGTAAATGGTGTCTATTCTACCCAACAATATTTGGATAGTTTGAAAACGACTTGGCTTGAATATCAACAACGCTACCAGCTTACCTTGGATGATTTCGCGGCGGTTTGCTTCCACTTGCCTTATCCTAAATTGGCGCTAAAAGGCTTGAAAAAAATCATGGATAAGAACCTTCCCCAAGAGAAAAAAGATCTCTTGCAAAAGCATTTTGACCAGTCTATTCTCTACAGTCAAAAGGTAGGGAACATCTATACAGGTTCCCTCTTCCTAGGACTCTTGTCTCTTTTGGAAAATACGGATAGCTTGAAGGCTGGGGATAAAATTGCCCTTTATAGTTACGGAAGTGGGGCTGTAGCTGAGTTCTTCAGTGGTGAATTGGTTGAAGGTTATGAAGTCTATCTGGATAAAGACCGCTTGAACAAGCTCAACCAACGTACTGCCCTATCCGTCGCCGACTATGAAAAGGTCTTCTTTGAGGAAGTGGACTTGGATGAAACAAACTCTGCCCAGTTTGCAGGTTTTGAAAATCAAGACTATGCCTTGGTTGAAATTATCGACCACCAACGCCGTTATAGCAAGGTTGAAAAATAATGAAGATAAGTTGGAATGGATTTTCTAAAAAATCATACCCAGAGCGCCTCGAGCTGTTGCAAGCTCAGGCGCTCCTTAGTCCTGACAAGCAAGCGAGTTTGAATCAGGATGAACAGATTAGCGTGACTGTCGCAGACCAGCTGAGTGAGAATGTAGTGGGAACTTTTTCTCTGCCTTATTCGCTGGTTCCAGAGGTTCTCGTTAATGGTCAGGAATACACCGTTCCCTATGTGACAGAAGAACCGTCTGTGGTTGCGGCGGTCAGCTATGCCAGTAAAATCATCAAGCGTGCAGGTGGCTTTACTGCTCAAGTACATGAGCGCCAGATGATTGGGCAAGTAGCCCTTTATCAAGTTGCTGATCTTGAACAAGCGCAAGAGAAGATTGTCAGCAAGAAGGCGGAGCTCTTGGAACTTGCCAATCAAGCCTATCCTTCTATCGTCAAACGTGGAGGTGGGGCGCGTGATTTGCATGTAGAGCAGATCAAGGGAACAACAGACTTTCTCGTCGTCTATCTCCATGTCGATACGCAGGAAGCCATGGGGGCCAATATGCTCAACACCATGCTGGAAGCCTTGAAACCAGTCTTAGAAGAACTCAGTCAGGGACAAAGTCTCATGGGGATCTTGTCCAACTATGCGACCGATTCTCTGGTGACTGCAAGTTGCCGAATTGCCTTTCGCTACTTGAGCCGTCAAAAGGATCAAGGACGAGAAATTGCGGAGAAGATAGCTTTAGCCAGCCAGTTTGCGCATGCTGATCCTTACCGAGCTGCTACCCACAATAAAGGGATTTTTAACGGTATTGATGCCATTTTGATTCCAACTGGTAATGACTGGCGTGCCATTGAAGCAGGGGCCCATGCTTTTGCCAGTCGAGATAGACGATATCAAGGTCTTAGTCAATGGACGCTGGACCTTGAAAGAGAAGAATTGATTGGTGAGATGACCCTACCCATGCCTGTAGCGACCAAGGGTGGCTCTATCGGCCTCAACCCTCGTGTAGCCCTTAGTCATGAACTACTGGGAAATCCTTCTGCCAAAGAATTAGCTCAGATTATCGTGTCCATCGGGCTTGCCCAAAACTTTGCAGCCCTCAAAGCTTTAGTCAGCACAGGAATTCAGCAAGGTCACATGAAATTGCAGGCCAAATCCTTGGCTCTCCTCGCAGGTGCTAGTGAATCCGAGGTAGCTCCCCTAGTCGAGCGCCTCATCGCAGACAAAACCTTTAATCTCGAGACCGCTCAGCGTTATTTAGAAAACTTAAGATCATAAAAAACTCAGACGAATTGGTCTGAGTTTTCTTGTGCTTAAATACTTTTTCCTGGTAATAGAGTAACTGGTAAGAAGTAACAGGTTGTTGCGACTTCCTTGCCTTCGATTTTTTGTAAGAGTAGATCAACAGTGAGGCAGGCAATCTCTTCCAAAGGTTGCTTGATAGTAGCTAGTTGAGGATAGTAATTCTCGATAAAGTAAGTCCCATCATAGCCGATGACCTTGAGCTCTTCAGGGACAGAAATGCCCAGTTCTTGAGCAATTTTAATGACCAGAATAGCTGTCAAATCATCCGAAGCAAAAATGGCATCTGGCTTTTGTCGAGTCAAGATATTCTTGATTTCCATTTCTTTTCTGACGGGAGAAAAGTCACTGGAAACATTGATAATAGGAGCTTTTGGGAGTACAGATGCAAAGCCAGCGTGGCGTAGCCCAGTTGGCGAATTGGAATTGTCATTCCCTGTAATCATGATGATAGACTGGGCACCTGTTTTAACCAAGGTCTGGGCAGCAAGGACCCCACCAGCATAGTTGTCAGAGGAAACGACAGGAATATCTGGTGACAGATTTCGGTCAAAGGAAATAATCGGTGCCGTCACGCGATTGTAGTCTTCGATTCCCAAGTTGTGACTACCAGAAATGATGCCGTCCACCTGATTAGCTTCGAGCATTTCGATGTACTCGCGTTCTTTTTCAGAATCGTGTTCACTGTTGCAGATGATGGTCTTGTAACCATTTTTGAAGAGTTGGTGTTCCAGCTTATCAATCAATTCTGCGTAGAAAACGTTGGAAATATTTGGGAAAATCAAGCCGATTAACTTAGCTGATTTTCCTTGCAGACTACGAGCCAGATTGTTGGGTTTGTAGCCCAATTCTCGCATGGCTTCATTGACCTTTTGAATGGTTTTCTCAGATAGATAACCTTTTTTATTGATAACCCGAGAAACGGTAGTAGGGCTGACGCCTGCAAGTTTGGCGACATCAGTTAGTTTTGCGACCATAATCTAATTCATAGTAAGTTCCAGTTGGGTTTCCAGACTTAATCAGGATACCATTTTGGTCCGCATGTGGGAAGACACGACCAGAAAATACTTTTTCTCCTTTATTGATGAAAATTTCAAAGACAGAGTTATCGATGAAAATCGTAGCAGTAGTAGCCTGATTGTCGATAGGGCAAGAGCGAGTTGTTCCAAATTCTTGGGCATACTGTTCACCAGCTTGGCTACGATCCACTGTCACTTGACCATTTACAAGGTCAAAGTTGATGGAAAGTCCCTTGCCATCTTTATCAGCAAGTAAGACAATCTCGCTCTGGCTATTGGCTTCCAAGTTGAGTTCAAGTTCATAAGTGTTCTTGGTTTTGGAACGGTTTGAGAAGGCTTCTTCAGAAGCACGAAGGTCCTTGATAGCTGCGACTGGGTATTGGTAGAGTTTGCCATCTTTGATGGTCAGTTCTTTAACCAAAGAGAAGATTCCTTGGTGGTCAAAACGGTCAGATGGGTAAGAAACATCTGGCAAACCAAGCCAGCTAACTGCTAGAGCACGTCCGTCAGGAGCGTTGAAGGCTTGGGTTGCATAGGATTCAAAACCATAATCCATGTTTTGGAGTTGAGACACATCTACCATTTTGGCATTTTCAGGGTCAAAGGAAGCCCCAATTTTATACATATTTGGATAGATATTATCGTAGTCTAGAACTTTCTTATCTAATCCTTGAGGGCAGTAGAGAAGGACAGGTTGCACGCCTACAAAGACCAGATTTGGGCATTCCATCATGTAGGCAGTGCGGTCGTTAGCAAAGTCAAGGTCGCCAACAGCTTGCCAGTTTGTGTAGTCGTTGTCAATAGCTTTGTAGAGACGGACGAAGCCTTTTTTCTCCAAGTCCTGTCCGCCGACGATAGCATAATATTGACCCTTGAAGTTAAAAATTTGAGGGTCGCGGAAGTGGTCAGTGGAGTCTGCTGGTTGGTCAATTAAGATCTTGTCAATCTTCGTAATATTGCCATCCTTGTCCATCAAAGCCCCAATCTGGTAAGGGTGACGAATCCAGTTTTCATCACGGACATTTCCTGTATAGAATAGGAACAAGTTATCACCAAATTGCATAGCAGAACCAGAGTAGGCGCCGTGGCTATCTAATGGAGTATCAGGCAAAACTTTGACACCAGTTTCCGTGAAATGAACCAAGTCCTCGCTTTCCAATTGTACCCAAGATTTCAAACCGTGGGCTGCACCAAAAGGAAAGTTCTGATAAAAAACAATCCACTTTCCATCAAAGTAAGAAAAGCCATTTGGGTCGTTGAGAAGTCCTGTTTTTGGCTCAACATGGTAATGCGTATGCCATGGAGATTGTGCCATATTTTCTTTTATATGTTGAATTTCTTCTTGCGTCCAGTCTTGATAAAGTCTGTAACGACGCTCAGTAGTCCATTCCATTCTTTCATTCCTCCAAAAATCTTATCACTTTTAATAGTAACCGTTTTCGGAAAAAAAAGCAAGACTTTTATGTTAAAAAAGAGAAAAAACTGTTAAACGTTTGTCATAAAATAAATGCAGGAAATCAATCGAATTTTCAGGAAAATATGAAAGATAATGAAATAAAAGCCTTTTAACTAAGATTTCAAACTTGTTTTTTAAGGAATTCCTGCTAAAACAGTCAAAATCAATCAATCCAAAGCATGCTTACTAAGTGGATAGAATATTTTTCTGCAAAACGCTTGACATATTTCTAAAACATGATAAAATAATAGTCGTAGGGCGGATAAAATCGCTTTCAAACAAGAACAAAATTTTATATAAGGAGATTTTTGCAAATGAACAATCAGGAAATTGCAAAAAAAGTCATCGATGCCTTGGGCGGACGTGAAAATGTCAACAGTGTTGCCCACTGTGCGACTCGTCTTCGTGTCATGGTCAAAGATGAAGGAAAAATCAATAAAGAAGTGATTGAGAACTTGGAAAAAGTTCAAGGTGCTTTCTTTAACTCAGGTCAATACCAAATCATCTTTGGTACAGGTACAGTTAACAAAATGTACGATGAAGTTGTTGCACTTGGTTTGCCAACATCATCTAAAGATGACATGAAAACAGAAGCTGCTAAACAAGGGAACTGGTTCCAACGTGCTATCCGTACTTTCGGTGACGTTTTCGTTCCAATCATCCCAGTTATCGTAGCAACAGGTCTCTTCATGGGTGTGCGTGGTCTTTTCAACGCTCTTGAAATGCCACTTCCAGGAGACTTTGCAACTTACACACAAATCTTGACAGATACAGCCTTCATCATCTTGCCAGGTTTGGTTGTTTGGTCAACCTTCCGTGTATTCGGTGGAAATCCTGCCGTTGGTATCGTTCTAGGTATGATGCTTGTTTCTGGCTCACTTCCAAACGCTTGGGCAGTTGCTCAAGGTGGTGAAGTGACAGCTATGAACTTCTTTGGTTTCATTCCTGTTGTTGGTTTGCAAGGTTCCGTTCTTCCAGCCTTCATCATCGGGGTTGTCGGAGCTAAATTTGAAAAACCTGTCCGCAAGGTTGTTCCAGATGTGATTGACCTTTTGGTAACGCCATTCGTGACACTTTTGGTCATGTCTATCCTTGGACTCTTTGTCATCGGACCAGTCTTCCACATTGTTGAAAACTATATCCTTATTGGTACAAAAGCAATTCTTGGCTTGCCACTTGGTCTTGGTGGTTTCTTGATTGGTGGGGTTCACCAATTGATCGTCGTGTCAGGTGTGCACCACATCTTCAACTTGCTTGAAGTTCAATTGCTTGCTGCTGACCATGCTAACCCATTCAACGCTATCATCACAGCTGCTATGACAGCTCAAGGTGCTGCAACTGTTGCGGTTGGTGTTAAAACTAAAAATCCAAAACTAAAAACACTTGCTTTCCCAGCTGCTCTTTCTGCCTTCCTAGGTATTACAGAGCCTGCTATCTTCGGGGTTAACTTGCGCTTCCGTAAACCATTCTTCCTTTCATTGATTGCTGGTGCAATCGGTGGTGGATTGGCTTCAATCCTTGGACTTGCTGGTACTGGTAATGGTATCACCATCATCCCTGGTACAATGCTTTATGTTGGTAACGGACAACTCGCCCAATACCTTCTTATGGTAGCTGTATCATTTGCACTTGGTTTTGCCCTTACTTACATGTTTGGTTACGAAGATGAAGTAGAGGCAACTGCATCTGCAAAACAATCTGAAGTTGCTGAAGAAAAAGAAGAAGTTGCGCCAGCAGCTCTTCAAAATGAAACACTTGTAACGCCTATCGTTGGTGACGTTGTTGCTCTTGCTGATGTCAATGACCCAGTCTTCTCAAGTGGAGCTATGGGACAAGGTATCGCTGTGAAACCAAGCCAAGGTGTGGTATATGCACCAGCTGATGCTGAAGTTTCAATTGCCTTTCCAACAGGACACGCCTTTGGTTTGAAAACAACTGATGGTGCTGAAGTTTTGATCCACGTTGGTATTGACACTGTATCTATGAACGGTGAAGGTTTTGAAGCAAAAGTTGCTCAAGGTGATAAGGTTAAAGCTGGCGATGTTCTTGGAACATTTGACTCAAACAAAATCGCTGCAGCTGGACTTGATGATACAACAATGGTTATCGTTACAAACACAGCTGACTTCTCTTCAGTAGCTCCAATCGCAACAGGTTCAGTTGCGAAGGGGGATGCTGTGATCGAAGTGAAAATCTAATCAATCCTCTCTAATGTGAAAACGAACAAATGACATGTTTGTTCGTTTTTGCTTGAATGGTAAGATTTACAGAGGAAAATCTAAAAAATAGAGAAATTTAGACTTTCGAAATATGCTATAATAAAGAAAATAAAAACAAGAGGTTTATCATGACAAAATTATATGGAAGCTTGGAAGCGGGCGGTACAAAGTTTGTCTGTGCTGTCGGTGATGAAAACTTTAACGTTGTAGAAAAAACACAATTTCCAACAACAACTCCAATCGAAACAATCGATAAAACCATTGAGTTCTTCTCAAAATTCGATAACCTTGCTGGTCTTGCAGTTGGTTCATTTGGTCCGATTGATATTGATAAAAACTCAAAAACCTATGGCTTTATCACAACGACTCCAAAACCAAACTGGGCAAATGTGGACTTGCTTGGTGCCCTTCGCCGCGCCCTCAACGTGCCAATGTACTTCACTACAGACGTAAACAGCTCTGCTTATGGTGAAGTGGTTGCCCGTAACAATGCTGGTGGCCGTATCGAAAACTTGGTTTACTATACAATCGGTACAGGTATCGGTGCTGGTGTTATTCAACGTGGTGAGTTTATCGGTGGTGTGGGTCACCCTGAAATGGGTCACTACTATGTGGCTAAACACCCAATGGATGTTGAAAAAGAATTTAATGGTGTTTGTCCATTCCACAAAGGATGTTTGGAAGGCTTTGCGGCTGGTCCAAGTCTAGAAGCTCGTACAGGTATTCGTGGTGAAAACATTGAACTTAACAGCTCTGTCTGGGATGTTCAAGCCTACTACATTGCTCAAGCTGCAGTCAACGCCACAGTGACTTTCCGCCCAGATGTGATCGTCTTTGGTGGTGGGGTCATGGCTCAACAACACATGCTGGACCGTGTCCGTGAGAAATTTACAGCTCTTCTCAATGGCTACCTACCAGTACCAGATGTGCGTGACTACATCGTGACGCCAGCAGTCGCAGGAAATGGTTCTGCTACTCTTGGAAACTTTGTACTTGCAAAAGAAGTTTCAAAATAAAGCACAAAATCCGTTTGGGAAACCAAACGGATTTTTTACATATCAAAGCATTTGCCAGAAAAAGTCGATAATATAGGTTAGACCGTAGGTATAAACCACGAGAGTAAAGGGTTTGGTCAGAATGATGATGGTTATATAGCGCTTGAAGCTCATCTTGGTCAGAGCTGCCAGCATACAGAGAAAGTCAGCTGGACTAATGGGCCAAATCATCATAAAAATAAAGAAACGGTCAAAACGATTGCCCTTGTCTAACCAGCCGATGTACTTGTCATAGGTGCGCTTGCTGACGACAGACTGGACAAAGGCGGCCCCATAGAGGCGCACCAGATAAAAGATAATGGCACAGCCAATCACGATACCGATATAGTTGTAGATAGTCCCTATGATGTGGCCGTAGATAAAGACCCCAGCCACTGAGGTCAAGGCCCCAGGAATGATAGGAACGACCGTCTGTAAAATCTGTAAAAAGATAAAGAGAGGTGGTCCCCAGATGCCTGCCTGCTGGATAAAGGCAGAGAGGGTTTCCTTAGACTGTAAAATCCCAGCCTGATAAGCCCAAATACAGAAAATCAAACTCCCAACACCACCGACAATCGATGAGATGTTGATAACTTGCTGTAGAAGGGGAGAAACAGCTTTCATTTGTTTATCCTGTGACATGTAAACTCCTCATAGATAGTATAATTCTACTATACCATATTTTGGAGGAGAAAGGGGGAAGATTGCTTTTGCAAGGGGGAGAGTGATGGAATTTGAGGATAAACATGCTATAATATAGGGAGTGGACAAGTAGCAAAGGAGAGAGTATGATACAGGTAAAACCAGAACTGGAGATAGAAAAACAATTGATCAGCCAACTGGTAACTGGGGAAAGTCAATGGACATACAGAGAAGACCTTAAAACAGAAGAGCAATTATGGGAAAACTTCTTTGAAAAGCTAGCCCAGAATAATGTGGCTCTATTAGCAGAGCATCCCCTGACAGAACAGGAAAAACGCCAGATAAAGAATCAACTGAACTTTGTTAGCTACTACGACGCAGCCAAGTGGTTGGTCGGCGAAAATGGCATTGCCAAGGTTGAGGTTCAGAGAGAAGATGCTAGTTTAGGGACTATCCGTTTATCTGTCATCTGGAGAGACAATATCGCAGCTGGTAAGTCTAGTTATGAGGTTGTCAACCAAGTCGAGAGAGATAAGATAAATCCTCAGGATCAAGACCGCAGGCTAGATGTGACCCTCTTGATTAATGGCCTTCCAATGATTCAGATCGAGCTTAAAAGTCCCAGAGTTGCTTTTCTAGATGCCTTTCATCAAATCAAAAAGTATGATAGAGAAGGCAAGTTCCGTGGCATTTACTCTAGCTTACAGATGTTTGATGTGACCAACAAGGTAGATACACGCTATATCGCTGCAGCTAGGGAAAATAAACTCAACAAGCAATTTCTAACTAAGTGGGTGGATAAGAATAATCAACCCATAACGAGCTTGACTAGTTTTGCCCATGAAGTGCTTTCCATCCCTCGTGCCCACCAGATGGTCATGCAGTATTCTGTCCTTGATGATAGTAAGAAGGCTCTCATCCTCCTGCGTCCCTACCAGATCCACGCCATCGAAGCAGTGCAGGAAGCCTCTCGCCAGCAAGCATCTGGTTATGTTTGGCATACGACAGGTTCAGGGAAGACCTTGACTTCCTATAAAGTAGCTCGGAATCTCCTCCAGATTCCTTCCATCCAAAAGACGATTTTTGTCGTTGACCGCAGGGACTTGGACCAACAGACCACTTCGTCATTTCTCTCTTATGCGACCAATGATGTCATTGATATCGATGAGACGGATAATACCCATGATTTGGTCAAGCGACTAGGAAGTAATGATAAGCGTGTCGTAGTGACTACCATCCAGAAAATCACTACCATGATGCGCAAGTTTGAACAGGGACACTACCAAAGAGATGCGAACAAAATCAAGGGACTGCGAGTGGCCTTTGTCGTGGATGAATGCCACCGTGCCGTGACGCCACAAACACAAAAAGATATTAA
>CAUQNI010000014.1:0-51002 GCA_963519555.1 uncultured bacterium | reverse complement strand
TACCGATACCAAATCCACCGTGTGGTACAGTACCGTATTTACGAAGGTCAAGGTAAAATTCGTACTCTGTACGATCCATGCCAAGTTCATCCATCTTAGCTACAAGGGCATCGTAGTCTTCCTCACGCATAGATCCACCGATGATTTCTCCATAACCTTCTGGTGCAAGCAAGTCTGCACAAAGCACGCGCTCTGGATTTCCAGGAACTGGTTTCATGTAGAAGGCCTTGATGGCTGCTGGATAATTCATGACAAATGTTGGCACACCAAAGTGGTTTGAGATCCACGTTTCGTGTGGTGAACCAAAGTCATCACCATGCTCAAGATGCTCGTAATCAGCATCTTCATCATTTTCATGTTCTTGCAAGAGGTCAATAGCTTGATCGTAAGTGATGCGTTTGAAGGGCTCTGCAATGTAACGTTTCAAGAGTTCCGTATCACGTTCCAAGGCTTCCAAGGCTTGAGGCGCACGGTCAAGAACACCCTGTAGCAGAGCTTTTACATAAGCTTCTTGCAAGTCAAGTGACTCATCGTGTGTCAAGTATGAGTACTCTGCGTCCATCATCCAGAACTCAGTCAAGTGACGGCGCGTTTTTGATTTTTCAGCACGAAATACTGGACCAAAGTCAAAGACACGGCCAAGGGCCATAGCACCTGCTTCTAGGTAAAGTTGACCTGATTGGCTCAAATAGGCTGGCGTTCCGAAGTAGTCAGTTTCAAAGAGTTCTGTTGAATCTTCTGCTGCATTTCCTGAAAGAATTGGGCTGTCAAACTTCATGAAACCGTTCTTGTCAAAGAACTCATAAGTTGCATAGATAATAGCGTTACGGATTTGCATAACTGCCACTTGCTTGCGAGAACGGAGCCACAAGTGACGATTGTCCATCAAGAAGTCTGTTCCGTGTTCTTTTGGTGTAATTGGATAATCTTGTGATTCACCGATAACTTCGATATCTGTAATGTCCAACTCATAGCCAAACTTAGAACGCTCATCTTCTTTGACAATCCCTGTCACATAAATAGAAGTTTCTTGGCTCAAGCGTTTGATGACATCAAACTTTTCAGCTCCTACTTCTTCACCAAATTTTTCTACAAAGTTTGGTTTAAAGGCTACACCTTGGAAAAAGGCTGTTCCATCACGCAATTGCAAGAAGGCGATTTTCCCTTTTCCTGATTTGTTGGCAACCCAAGCGCCAATCGTCACTTCTTGACCAACATAGTCTTTTACATCAATAATCGTTACACGTTTTGTCATTATGTTTCCTTATCTTTTTCTTTTTTATTTTTCCATAAATGCTTTCAAGCGTTTAACCGCTTCTTTAAGCGTATCTAGGTCTGTAGCATAGCTGAGACGCACATTTTCTGGTGCTCCAAATCCTGCTCCTGTTATGAGCGCCAAGCCAACTTCCTCAAGAATAGCTGTTGTAAAGTCAGTAACATCCGTATAACCTTTCATCTCCATAGCTTTTTTAACATTTGGGAAAAGATAGAAGGCTCCTTGTGGCTTAACGACTTCAAAACCAGGAACCTCACATAATAGCGGATAAATGGTATTGAGACGCTCCTCAAAAGCCTGACGCATGAGATCAACAGAATCCTGGGGTCCTGTTAAGGCTTCAATAGCCGCATATTGAGAAACAGATGTCAAATTTGAAGTTGTTTGTCCCGTCAATTTACTCATAGCTGCAATGATTTCAGGATCACCTACCGCATAACCAACTCGCCAACCCGTCATGGCATAGGCTTTAGATACACCGTTGATAACAATGGTTTGCTTACGAATTGCTTCTGACAGACTTGAGATTGGAACAAATTCATTTCCATTATAAACAAGGCGGCCGTATATATCATCAGCTAAAATCAGAATATCATGCTCAACTGCCCAATTTCCGATAGCTAGTAATTCTTCACGAGTATAAATCATACCAGTCGGATTAGATGGTGAATTGAGAACCAAAACCTTTGTCTTATCTGTCCTAACTAGTTCTAGTTGATCCACCGTGACTTTAAAATCATTGTCTTCTTTGGCTTGAACAAAAACTGGAATCCCTTCTGCCATCTTAACCTGGTCTCCATAACTAACCCAGTATGGAGTTGGAATAATAACCTCATCTAAAGGATTAATTACAGCCATAAAGAAGGTATAGAGGGAAAACTTGGCACCTGTAGCAAAGGTAACCTCATTACTTGCGACAGAATAGCCATAGTAGCGCTCGAAGTAGGTATTGACTGCAGCTTTTAATTCTGGTAGACCTGAAGCTACTGTATAGAAGGAAGCCTGTCCTTCTCGAATAGCTTTAACTGCTGCATCCTGAATATTTTCAGGGGTGTGAAAATCTGGTTGTCCCAAGGTCAAGAAAAGGACATCCTTACCTTGAGCTTTTAATTTTTTTGCTCTCGCATCACTAGCTAAAGTGACACTTTCTTCCATTTCTAAAACACGCTTGGATAGTTTCATAGGCCCTCCTTATTGAGCAATGCTCCTGTTTCAAAATCTACTAGATAAAAATCAGATCCTGACTTGACTTCCCAGATTGGCTTGTTTTGATAACGGCCAAAGGTTATCTTGTCAATCTCGCCTGCTCCTGTTTCTTTAGAAACAGCTTCTGCTTTTTCTTGTGAAACACCCTGATTTAGCCGATAAACGTAAATCTTATGGTCATCTTTTCCAATCAGGACAGCAAGCGATTCTTGCTGTTTATTACGACCAAGAACGCTGTAATAGGATTCCAAGCCATTGTATAAATCAACCTGATCAGCCTGCTCTAATCCTGCATACTGCTGAGCTAATTTTTCTCCTTCACTTTTAGCTGTTTGATAAGGTTTCATACTCAGAAACACTAGATACAGAAAGGAAGCACTGATAACCACCAACAAAATCGTCATCCCTAGACCATACTGCCACAGTAGATTATTTTTTGCTTTGTTTTGTCTTTTTTTCACTCGTCTATTTTACCATCTATTAGGCTTTATTACAAGTGAATATAGGAATACTCATAGAAAATCTCTTCAAACCACGTCAGCTTTATCTGCAACCTCAAAGCAGTGCTTTGAGCAACCTGCGGCTAGCTTCCTAGTTTGCTCTTTGATTTTCATTGAGTATAAGCAACCAATTCTATTTCTTCCTTCAAAGCAAACCGATTATTTTTAGTTAAAACCGAGCAAGAAAAGTAAAGACAGCTCTAAAATCAACCTATTAAAAAAACCTGAGCTTGGCACTCAAGTTTTCGTAAGTTTTTTAATCTATAGAATCACTTTATCATCCATTCTTTTAGCCATTTTGCCTAAAAAAATAGGTAGTAGAAGGCTAATTATGACTAAGAAGGATCCTAAATAAAGAAATGCTACTACAAAGCCTAAATTGTCAATCAACCAGCCTGTCAGCGGGAAGAAGACAATCATACTTAGGCTAAACATCATAGAGTAGACACTCAGCATAGTTGCCCTTACTTCACTTGGGAGCCGCTCTTGCAAATCATTATCAAAAATCGGCTGAAAAAGAGCATATAGAGCATTGCTAATCAAGTAAATCAAAATATAGATTAGAGGTGTTCCAATGTAAGACAGCAGGTAGGTGACTCCAGTCAGCAGGACGAGAATAGGGAAAAGCTTCAAGGCGGCATATTTCTTTCCAATCTTACTCGCTAGATAGACTGCAAGGATATTCAAGAGACTTCCAAGTAGCATAACTGCTGAAATTTGCCAACTACTTAAATCTGGTAACTGATTTTGATAGTAAAAATAAAACATGCACATGAGTACTCCGACAATCTGAGACAAAATCATCCAGTTGAAAAGCATGGGATTTCGCTCTAACTCTTCCTTAACAGTCCAAATAATCTGTCTCATAGTCACACTATCAGCTTTTTCTAGCTTGACACTAGGTTCTTTCAGCATCCAAATCAGGAAAAGAACTATGATAGAAGTGGCAATCATGATATAGTAGGTCAGGTGCAATTGACCATGGACAAAAAATCCTGCCAAAACTGTCCCCAAAGACCGAGTTCCTTCTGCTACTCCTGACATAAAGCTCGAAATGGATAGATAACGCTCCTTTAGCCCAGCCTCTACAGCCGAGTCATAGACCATTGCTGCGCTTGTTCCTGAATCAAAATTATAAGACAAGGCACTCACCGCCATTGCTAGTGCATAAATCCAAAAATTTCCCTGGCCAGCCAACATGAGAATAGAAGACACAATCCCTGCTATTCGACTTAAATAAAGGTTGGTCTTATAGGAATAACGATCAGCTAACATTCCAGATGGAATTTCACAGAGAAGACTGGTCGTATGAAAGATACTTTCCAGAAGTCCAATCTGCCAAAGAGACATGCCGTTTTGACTGAGAAAGAGAATCCAAAAACTGGTAATCCCTAGAAATGCAAAAAACTCAACTCCGGCCATCAGGCCAATATTTTTCCGATAATTTCTTATTAACATCTTTTCTCCTTAACAAGTGTATTATTATTTCTTTTGTCCGTCACTTGTTAATCTTTGTCTTACATGATCTCCACCCCTTTTAGAAGCATTCTTCAATGCCATTATTGTTCCTTTAATGATTTATGAAATGATACCGGAAAATAGCTGTTCTACGGTTTCTATTGCGAGTTTTCTTGTTTATTTTAGCACTTATGTCATCATATTACAAGAGAATATAGAAATGCTCTGCGAAAACCCAATGCATTCCAGTCGCAAGTGATTAGATATCCTGCAATTTTATAGTTTTAATTATCTCTGAGCAAATTTCTTGCAAGTCCTTTTGTTTTGTTGTAATATATTTTATAACAACGAGAGAGTTCTCGGAAATTTAAGAAAAAGGAGACACATCATGTCTAAAAAAGTATTATTTATCGTCGGATCACTACGCCAAGGTTCTTTCAACCACCAAATGGCACTCGAAGCTGAGAAAGCTCTTTCTGGTAAAGCAGAAGTTAGCTACCTTGATTATTCAGCCCTTCCTCTCTTCAGCCAAGATTTGGAAGTTCCAACACATCCAGCTGTAGCTGCTGCTCGTGAAGCAGTTCTCGCTGCGGATGCTATCTGGATCTTCTCTCCAGTCTACAACTTCTCTATCCCTGGAACAGTGAAAAACTTGCTTGACTGGCTATCTCGTGCCCTTGACTTGTCTGATACACGTGGCGCTTCTGCCCTTCAAGACAAGTTTGTTACCGTATCATCTGTAGCCAATGCAGGTCACGATCAACTTTTCGCTATCTACAAAGACCTCTTGCCATTTATCCGTACACAAGTCGTTGGTGATTTCACTGCTGCACGTGTTAATGACTCTGCTTGGGCAGACGGAAAATTGGTTCTTGACGAAACCATCCTAAACTCACTTGAAAAACAAGCTCAAGACTTGATCGCAGCGATTTAGTAAAAATAGAGAATTTTAAGAAGTCTAAATCAATTATAGCCACCTCATAAGGTGGCATTTTTAGACTCAATCAAGATTTTCAGACAAACATCAGTCATCCAAAAAAACCTTGAGCGTTACCACTCAAGGTTTTTAGCAGTCTTTTCCATCATGGAAAATCGTCCTAAGAATATTCTTTCATTCGAGATCTATCACTTATCATCTTCTTTCGAGAAATTAGTGACTGCTTTTGGCTGATTAATCTTCTTTTCTTCGACCTACATATAGGCTCAATAGAATACCGCTACCTAAAAGAATAGAGATATAATCAGATTGACTTCCAGTTTCTGGTAATTTGTCCCCATGGTTTTCTTTAACTGTAGTTGGTACTACTGGGTTAGCATTTACTGGAGTTGCTGGTTGAGCCGGTGTTGGTACTACTGGTTGTTCTGGAACCGCTGGTACTGGTTTAACCGATACTTCTGGTGTTGGAACAACTGGAGTTGGTTGTACTGGCACAGGTTTAACCGGTACTTCTGGTGTTGGTTGTGCTGGTACTGTTGGAATATCTAATTCTGGTACTTCAGCAACTTCTGGCATTCCTGGCACACCTCCGTTTAATTCTGGCAATTCGTGAACTGGTGGTTCTGGCATTGCAAACGTTGGTCCTTCTAGCACATTAGGTGTTGGAGGAACTGGTTTGTCATTTGATGGTGTTACTGGTTTGTCTTTGCAACCACATTTACCATCTTTGCCGTCCTTACCATCTTTGCCGTCGCGACCATCACGTCCATCTTTTCCATCTTTAACAACTGTTTTTGTCACAGTTCCGTCAGAATTGATGATTGTGATTGTATGACTACCATTTCCATTATCTTCAACAGAAACTTTTGGTGATTTACCATCTTTACCGTCTTTAATCACCATTTCTGTCTTACTTCCATCAGGATTAATGATTGTAACAACGTGAGTTCCATCGTTATTATTTTTAACAGTTACAGTTGGTGAAACTCCATCTTTACCGTCCTTACCATCTTTGATAATAGATTTGTATTCACGGCCATCAGAATCAACGATTGTCAATGTGTGAGTTCCGTCTCCGTTATCAACGATGTTCGCTTTTGGTGATTTACCATCAAAGATTGTAGTTGTCGTTTCTTTACCATCAGCTCCTGTCACCTTAATAGTGTGTGAACCATTGTTGTTATCAATCACTTCAAGTTTTGGTTCTTTACCATCACGAACTGTAGTTGTTGTAGTTGTACCGTCTGAGTTCACAACTGTGATCGTGTGAGTGCCATCTCCGTTAGCCACAACCTTAGCAGTTGGTGATTTACCGTCACGAACTGTTGTTTCAGAAACAGTACCATTACCGTTTTCTACACGAATTGTGTAAGTACCATCATGGTTATCAGTAACAGTGGCTACTGGTGATTTACCATCTTTAACAATGGTTTCAGTAGTTGTTCCATCTCCATTTAAAACTGAAATCTTATGTGTTCCATTTTGTTCATCAGTTATAGTAACTTTTGGTGATTTACCATCACGAACTGTAGTTTCAGTTGTCACACCTTCTGGATTTGTAATAACGATTGTATGACTTCCGTCTCCATTATCACGAACTGATGCGGTTGGAGTACGTCCGTCAACACCGTCACGTCCATTTTTCACAACAAATTCATTCTTAGTTCCATCTGGGTTTGTAATAGTTACTGTGTGGCTTCCATCTTGGTTTTCAGTAGTTGTTGCTGTTGCAGCTTTACCGTCTTTACCATCTTTGATAATAGCATTTGTAATATTACCTTCTCCATCTGTCACTTTAACAGTGTGAGTTCCATCATTGTTATCAGTTACTTCAACTTTTGGAGTCTTACCGTCTTTACCGTTTTTAACAACTGTTTCTTTAGAAGTTCCATCTGGATTTGTTACAGTAATTGTATGGCTTCCATCTGGATTTTCAGTTGTGGTGATAGTAGCTGTTTTACCATCCTTACCATCTTTAACTTTAGTAGTTGATTCAGAGCCATCTCCATTTCGAACGGTAATAGAGTGTGTTCCATCTCCATTATCTGTTACAGTAACAACTGGTGATTTGCCATCTGCACCATTTTCACCTTTATCACCTTTTAGCCCATCTAAAACTGTGGCAAGTGGTTTTGTAGAATCCAATGGTTGACCTGGACGTTCTGGATCTTCCACAAAAATTTTAGTTTCATTACCTTCTTTTTTAGCAATTAGAGATTTTCCATCTTTACCATTTTTTACATTTACAGTAACAGGATCTTTTCCTGGTGTTGTAATTGTAATATCTGTACTATGTCCATCTGTTCCTGGTTTAGCTGTAACTTCTGGTGTATCTCCTTTTGCTCCTTGAGGTCCTCTTATATTGCCAGTCTTGTTCCATGCTCCATTTTGTTTTTTATACACATCTCCTGTTGAACTATCAATATAAGTATCTCCATTTTTTCCATCTTTTGGAGTTGGTGCAATATTTCCACTTAAAAGTTCAGATCCATTACGTCCGTCTCTACCACTAGCACCATTTTCTCCATTAACTCCGTTCAATACATCACGTTCACTGATTAACTCATCTACTCCCGGATCGTAATGATTATTTCCATTATTATCAAAATAAACTGTAACATGAGTACCATCTGCGTTATCAGAAGATGTTGCTCTAGAATTAGGATGTCCTGATACTTCATCCGGGTTATTTCCTACACTTCTTCTTGCTCTTCTAAAGGAATCTTCTCCATTCATATATGGTTGTAAATCAATTTTAGGAGTTCGTCCATTGTTACCATTATGTCCATCTAGACCATCTCTAACTGTAAATGTTACTGGTTCTTTTCCTGGTGTTGTAATAGTTACAACTGTACTATGTCCATCTGCTCCACGTTGAGTTGTAACCGTAGGTGTTTGTCCATTTTGACCATTCATTCCAGTTTCACCTTTAGCTCCATCATGAACAAATACTGTAGTCGGTTGTGACCCATCGTGATTATCGACAGTAATCTCTACTCCCTTATGATTTTCTTCATCCTTGCGTACAGCAGATACTGTTGGAGATTTACCATCTATACCATCTTTAATGACTGCTAGTGGTTGCTCTGGATTTAAGGGTTGACCTGGATGTGCTGGATCTTCTTGATAAACTTTTGTTTCTTTACCTTCTTTTACAGTGAGCAATGACTTACCATCACGTCCGTCAGCACCTTTAGCTCCATCTTTAATCATTTCTGATCCTAGAAGTTCATCAGTTCCCACAGTATATTTTCCATCGCCATTCTCATCAGTGTAGAATGTAACGATTGTATGAGATGGGTTACCATTTTGTCCCTCAACACGTAGTAGATCAACTTTTGGAGTTTTCCCATTTAGACCGTTTTCGCCATTTTTAACATTTACTGTTACCGGATCTTTTCCTGGAACAGTGAATGTAATGTCAGAACTATGTCCATCTTTTCCTGGTGTTACAGTTACTTCAGGAGTTTTTCCATCTTCACCTTTCTCTCCGTCTTTAACGATGGATGTTTGAACGAGCGTATCTGTGCCTTCTGTGTAATTACCATCGCCATCTTTATCGATGTAGAAGGTTAGAGTGGTTTGTTTCTTGGCTTCATCACGAACAGCTTTGACTTTTGGTGTTTGGCCGTCTACTCCGTTTTTAACGATTGTTGTAAGAGCTGGGCGTCCTTCTGGTTGTGTAACTGTAATCGTATGACTACCATCATGGTTGTCTGTCACTGTTACTTCTGGTGTGAAGCCATCACGACCATTTTCTCCCTTGTCACCTTTAGGACCCTTGATGTTGCCTGCTGGTTCCCAGGCATTGTTCTTCTTAACGAAGACATCTCCTGTGGCAGTATTAACGAAGCTGTCTCCATCTTTTCCGTCTCTTGGTGTTGGATCTACTTTTCCGTTTAATACTTCTTTACCATCACGTCCTGCTTGTCCAGCTGCTCCGTCTTGGCCGTCTTTAACGATGGATGTTTGAACGAGCGTATCTGTGCCTTCTGTATAGTTTCCATCGCCATCTTTATCGATGTAGAAGGTTAGAGTAGTTTGTTTTTTAGCTTCATCACGAACAGCTTTGACTTTTGGTGTTTGGCCGTCTACTCCGTTTTTAACGATTGTTGTAAGGGCTGGGCGACCTTCTGGTTGCGTAACTGTAATCGTATGACTACCATCATGATTGTCTGTCACTGTTACTTCTGGTGTGAAGCCATCTCGTCCATTTTCACCTTTAGCTCCTTGTGGTCCTTTAATGTTGCCTGCTGGTTCCCATGCATTGTTCTTCTTAACGAAGACATCTCCTGTGGCAGTATTAACGAAGCTGTCTCCATCTTTTCCGTCTCTTGGTGTTGGATCTACTTTTCCGTTTAATACTTCTTTACCATCACGTCCTGCTTGACCTGCTGCTCCGTCTTGACCGTCTTTAACGATGGATATTTGAACGAGCGTATCTGTTCCTTCTGTGTAATTACCATCGCCATCTTTATCGATGTAGAAGGTTAGAGTAGTTTGTTTCTTGGCTTCATCACGAACAGCTTTGACTTTTGGTGTTTGGCCGTCTACTCCGTTTTTAACGATTGTTGTAAGAGCTGGGCGTCCTTCTGGTTGTGTAACTGTAATCGTATGACTACCATCATGGTTGTCTGTCACTGTTACTTCTGGTGTGAAGCCATCACGACCATTTTCTCCCTTGTCACCTTTAGGACCCTTGATGTTGCCTGCTTGTTCCCAAGTATTGTTCTTCTTAACGAAGACATCTCCTGTGGCAGTATTAACGAAGCTGTCTCCATCTTTTCCGTCTCTTGGTGTTGGATCTACTTTTCCGTTTAATACTTCTTTACCATCACGTCCTGCTTGTCCAGCTGCTCCGTCTTGGCCGTCTTTAACGATGGATGTTTGAACGAGCGTATCTGTGCCTTCTGTATAGTTTCCATCGCCATCTTTATCGATGTAGAAGGTTAGAGTAGTTTGTTTTTTAGCTTCATCACGAACAGCTTTGACTTTTGGTGTTTGGCCGTCTACTCCGTTTCTTCCATCTGTCCCATTATATACCTCTTTTGTATTGAGTACCGTATCGCCTTCATCAAATTCATCATTATTGTTTTTATCATCATAAACCGTGATTCGAATTCCTGAACGACTTGATACGCTTGTTGTTCCTGCAGATTTTGCTATATCTTCTACTTTAATTTTCGGAGCTCTACCATCCTTACCATTTTCACCTTTTTGACCTTGTTCTCCTTGCGGACCTCTAAGGTTACCGATTTTTCCCCAAGCTCCATCTCTTTTTTTATACACATCTCCTGTTGTGGCATCAATGTATGTATCACCATCTTTACCATCTTCTGGCGTTGGAGCAATAATTCCACTTAATAATTCAGCTCCTCTTGCAGCATCTTTACCATCATTACCATTCTCTCCTTTTGGAGCGGGAGGAATTACAGTACTTGATATTAATTCGTCACCTTCATCAAATACACCATTGTGATTATTATCATAGTATGCTTTTATTTCGGTCCCCGCATATTCACCTGATGCTGGTTGAGTTGGTGCTGGTTGAGTTGGTGTTTCATCAGGATTACTTCCTGCCTCGCGTCTTCTTCTTGCACTACGGAAACCACTATAACCAGTTTCCAAATCTTCCTTACGTATCACTGAATTTTGACTAGCAACTGAAAGGCTATGTTCAGGTTTCAAGATTTCATTAGTTGTTTCTGTAGCAGTCGTGTCTATTTTAGCAGGTGAATTAGTTAGCAAAACAGCACTATCAACAGATGAACGATCAGTTGTTGAAACTGGCTTAGTCTCTTCTTTTTCTTCAACTGTGTCAGCTTTCTTCACTACAGGAGTTTCTGATACAGTTCCTTTATCGGAGTTAGATCGGAGTTCCAGTCCAATGACAGCTGATTGAATAGATGACTCTGCTGCTGATACTTCAGCTTCAGTTGCATCTGCTTTCCCAAGCAAACTTTGACCAGCTTGGATACTTGCTTGCAAGTTAGCAGCACTTGCTTCTGTATATAACTTGCTTTCTAATTTTTTAGCACGTGAAAGAACCGTTAACAATTTTGACTTGTCAACAACATCTTGAGGACTTGCTTCTTCTTTTTTGTCTTTTGTTTCTTCAACTTTTTCTGCTGGTCTAGTAGCTTCTTCAGTTTTAGCTGGAGTCGTTTCTATTGGGTTCGCAACAGTTGGAGCTGCGTAGGTAGTTTCTTGCTTAGCTGTAGAAATCTCTACTGGTTTAGTAGCTTCTGCTATCTTATCATCAGAAACACTGTTAGTAACTTCTGCATAATGTTCCTCTGCTTGTACTGCTTGCGCATTGACAGCAGTTCCCAAGACTAAGGCTGTCCCAAGCAGTACACTAGCTGCCCCAAAGTGATACTTGCGAATAGAGAAACGTTGTTGCATTTTATACCAACCAAATGATTTTCTCTGTGCCTGTTTCATATTCTTTACCTCAATATAATTTTATACTATACAATTTACATCTATTTTATATATAATTCAATATAGTTTTATAAATTAATATATAGTATTTTTTCCCTCAAGATTCATTTAAATTGTTCTAATCAAAGTGAATTTACTGACAAAAAAATGATTCTCATATTTTGGTACAAATGGTACAGAAAAATAATATAGAAGTAAAAATGTAATCTCAAAATTAATACAAATATTCCAGTAACATTTAATTGCCTTCCTATATTCGATTCATAAATATTGTTTTAAGATCAGACCGGATTATTCTCCATTTTAACAATATCAATATTAGCATTTTTATTATAGACTATGATATAATGAGCTCAGGAGGATAGAACCCTATGAGATCTCTATTATCTACAAAAGAACAACGACAATTACGACTACTTGAAATACTCATTCAGAAACGAGATTGGATACGTCTAAACGAGTTAGCACAAACTTTAGAATGCACCGAGCGTATCCTGAAAAATGACTTAAACGAACTACGAACAGCATTCCCAAGCTTCAAAATTCAATCTTCTATCAATGGTATTATGCTAAATCTAGATACAGGTGCAAGTATAGAAGATATTTATATTTATTTCCTCAGTCATTCCCAATCTTTTCAGTTATTAGAATATATGTTTTTTAACGAAGGATTGCCTATTTACCGAACTGTAGAAAAACTGCATTCTAGTAATGCCAATCTTTATCGTTTAGGAAATCGAATCACCACCATTCTCTCGAAACAATTCCAAATTGAACTGTCTTTTACTCCAGCATCCCTGAATGGAAATGAAATCGATATTCGCTATTTTTATGCCCAATACTTTTCAGAGCGGTATTATTTTCTAGACTGGCCTTTCCCAGATATTTCTGAAAAAGTCATAACAGAGTTCGCTGACTACTTCTATAAATCCACAAATTACCCAATGAGATTTGCAATCTATAGAATGTATAAGCTGATGCTCGCAATTAATATTCATCGAGTAAAAAATGGACATTTCATTGATTTACCGAATCATTTTTACCAAGACTACTATCCTGTTTTAATGAATTTACCAGATTTTGAGGACAAGCTTGCATACTTCTCTCAACAATTTGGACTGGAAATGACTCCGGATATTGTAGCCCAAATTTTCATTTCCTTTCTTCAAAATGATATTTTTCTAGATCCACAGCAATTCTTTGATTCTCTAAATAAAAATGATGAATCTCGCTATTCTTATCAGTTATTAAGCCAAATTTTGGAACGATTATCTAAAGCATTTAATATTAAATTTGCTAATCATGATGAGCTCATTTGGCACCTGCATAATACAGCTTATTTTGAAAGACAGGAAACCTTTTCAACACCGCTCTTATTTGAGCAAAAGGGAATTACACTAGAAAAGTTCAAGGTCTATTTTCCAGACTTTATGGAAAGTGCTCGTCAAGAACTGGCTCAATATCGTCAGGCAATAGGACAACACGATCACCCTGAACAACTAGAGCACTTAGTTTATACAATTTTAACCCATGCTGAAAACATCACCACGCAATTGTTAAACAATCGCCCTCCTATTAAGGTCTTGATTATCAGTAATTTTGACCATGCTCTCTCACTCACATTGGTTGATATGCTCTCCTACTACTGTAACAATCGCTTTACATTCGACATTTGGGATCAATTGGAAACAAGTCCTGAGATTTTAAATCAGACAGATTATGACATCATCGTGTCTAATTTCTATATTCCAGGTATCACCAAGAAGTTTATTTGCCGAAACCATCTGTCAATCATGGATTTGGTTAATCATCTTAATACTTTATCAAATGAGATTCATTTGTCCAATACTTTATAAGTTATTAAAAAAGTCAGCATAATCGTGCTGACTTTTTCTTTTATCTATTTTCTATACTTCCTTTACAAAAACCAATTCCTGTGGCTGGGACAGGTCCTCTCGGTAGTTAAATCCTGCAAATTTTAAGCGACGTGCTTCCTCCACAGTTTGTACTTGATTTTCTATTAAAGCTGTTAGAAAGGCCCCGCGCGCTTTCTTGGAGATAGTTGAGTGGATTTTCAACTGACCGCCCTTATCCTCCATAAATTTGAAGGTCACCATTTTTTCTCTAATTTCCTTAGAAAATACAGTCTCAAACTCGGATGACAAGAGAGAAAAAATCACTTCTTCCTGCGTCACAGCTTCATCATAGGCTGACTTCCAATGGCTCTTCAAAGTCTTACCAGCGACTTTTAACTTCATCAAAAAATCCAAACGGTGAGGGGCCATGGGTGACAAGACTGGAACGACACCGTACAAAGCAGAGGTGATAAAGACATGATTTTCAAGATAGGCTTGTTCTGCCTCAGTCAGTTTGTCTCTCTTAATGTGACGATACATAAGCCCATCAAAAAGTTTCAAGGCTAGATAGTGTTGAGCAGTTTTGTTTTTTAAAGCTTGGATATTTTGAAATTCTTCCGCAGCTTTCTCAGCTGAAACCTTGTAAAAACTCTCCAATTGACCAACAGAATAGAGAGCCAAGGCATCAAGCACAGGCTGACTTTCTGGTTTTAAAGAAGTTGCTTCGATACTTGGCAAGTCTGTGTTCATTTCTTTTGCTGTTGGGATTAAAATTTTCATATTAATAGTGTAGCATATTTTTTAGCCACTACCAAAAAATTCATCTGAAAAGAGACTGGGAAAAGTCTTAAAAATCATAAAAACGCATAATATCAGGTGTTGAAACCTTGATACTATGCGTTTTATTATGAAAAGATTTACTTCATTTTTTAATGAAATTGAGTTTTTGCCCAACCTCTCCTCTTACTTCACTTTAAAGATCTTGAGATAGTTATCTTTACCAACTTGTCCTTCAAAGGATTTGCCATTTTCAAGGTAAGGGAGTTCATCAGATACAGAGGCCTTAACCTTGTAAATCTTGCCATCAACTTTAAAGAAGTAGACGGTATCTCCCTTGATAACAGCTGATTTGAGGTCTGCTACCACACCCTTGATGCTTTCTGTTGTTGCATTGTCAATCTCAAGGTCGTTTTTATTGGCGTACTTGCTGAGCAATTCCTCCACAGTGGTGGCTACGATAACATTTTGGTACTCGACTGCGTCTACCAGGGCGTACTCTTTAACCAAGCCCGCATTGTCCTTCAAGCCCATGATATAGAGAGGCTTGTCATTGAGATTGATGAGGATTGGGAAGGTTGCCTTGTAGGATTTCTCCTGAACAGCACCTTCGGCTGATTCACGGGCTGACTCTTCGGTCGCAGAGGCCAAGCTATACTTAGTGATTTCTCCTGTTCGCATATTTTCAAGAATGAAACCAAGGTTACTTTCATCCGCATTAGCAGAAGTTACACCTGTGTAGAGGTAGATATCATTGCCTATAGACAAGTAGTTATATCCCTTGGTAGTCTGGGTCACATTTTTCTTGGAAATCAAGGCATTCCAAAAACCGTCCTTGTACTTGCCGTTGTAGTTGATTTGCTCGATGGTTTCCTCAGCTGGATAAACCCTGTCTACCCATTCTGGAACATCAGCCAAACTGTATTCCTGACTTTCTCCATTGGTAGCATCTAAGATAATAACAGAAGCCGGACGAGGCACTGCTAGGCCAAATTTTTTTTGATAGACCGTTGCAACATAGAAAGGATGACCCTCATCATCTACTTCAAAAGAAGGTGTTTTGAAGATTTTGGTTGGGTACTTAAAGCGCAGGTGACGCTTGACATCACGGTTAAAATACTCCGAGTCTGAATATTTGATTGGTGTCTTCAAGTCCACCAAGTTAGCATTTCCAGTTACCATGTCCACCTTGATATACTCGCCTATTCCCTTAGCTTGATTGTTAAACCACTTGATAGGATCAGCATACTCCAAAGGGGTTACCCTATAGGGCTTGCCACCAATAGTTAACTGAGTATAAGTGTCTGCCGCTACGTACTGCGACACCTTATCTGTTAGGGAACCCAAGTAGCGGTCACCAATTTTCTCAGCAGTACTTCTATCTAGAATAGGAACCTTACTGGTATCAGTCTTAGGAAATTCAGTAAACTCTTTTTCCGTAACCGTAACTACATTGGCATAATTTTTAGCTTGAAAAATGCTGGAAGTCACCAAGGAAATCAAAGCTGCCAAGAGAAAAATTCCTCCAATAGAAGCTAAAAGAACTTTCCCTAACCGATTGATTTTGAAATCCTCTAGATTTAAGACGGCTTCCGCCTTGCCGTGACGCACATGAACCCTTTTAACCAGATTGATTCCCTTGCCAAAGCCAAATAAGATTGCCACAACCAGCAAATGCCCACATAGGAAAAAGAGAAATTCCCAGCTGGTCAGGTTAAGAGGCGGTAAAAAGATATACCAGGTCGTTGCGATAAAAATAAGTTCAAAGACTATTCGTTTCATTTGCTTTCCTCCTATATGATACGTCCATCCAAGTGATCCAGTTCATGCTGGCAAATCTGAGCTGGAAAGCCTGTCAAGGTAATGGTCTGTTCCTGCCACTTGCTATCACGATAAGCAACCTTTATGGTTTCATAACGCTTAGTAGGTCTCACACCTATTAAGGACAAACAGCCTTCCTCTGTCTCATAAACTCCTTCAGAGGACAGGAGCACTGGGTTAAACATGACCATGGGAACCATGCCCAGATTAAAGATAATCACGCGCTTCTGCACCCCAATCATATTGGCAGCCAGACCAACACAGGTTTCACGATTAGCAAGCAGGGTATCCTGCAAATCTCTGGTAAGATACAAATCATCCTGACTTGCCGGCTGAGACACCTGAGATAAGAACAAAATATCCTTTACAATTTTCTTTTCCACTTCCTCACACTCCTCTTGATCTTTACTATATTATAGTAATTATAGCACAAAAGTCGATAACTGCAAGCCCTTTCCCTCAAATGCAAAAAAAGCCATCCGAAGATGACTTTCTTTTTAAATCGCATTCTTATCAAAGCCGAGTTTACGTTGCATAAACTTGACAATTTCTACAATAAGAATCATTGAGAAGCTTCCTGCCATAACAATTGCCCATTGAGACAAGTTTAGTTTGGTTACGTGGAAGATACCTTCAAGAGGCTCTACAACAATAGTTGCCATAAGAAGAATGAAGGATACTAGGATAGACCAGTTAAAGGTCTTAGACTTGAACGGGCCAACTGTCAAGATGGATTGGTAGACAGATTTAACATTGTAGGCATGGAAGAGCTGAATCAAACCAAGGGTTGCAAAGGCCATAGTAAGGGCATCTGCATGAATGGCATGATTGTCACCCACATGAACTGGGTAAGCAAGGGCAAGTCCATAAACACTCATAACAAGGGCTGCTTGGAGTACACCTTGATAGATGATAGAACTGAAAACACCACCTGAGAAGAAGCTTGCCTTGCGTCCACGTGGTTTATGGGTCATAACACCTGGCTCCGCAGGTTCAACACCTAGAGCGATAGCTGGGAAGGTATCGGTTACCAAGTTAATCCACAAGAGATGAACTGGCTGCAAGACATCCCAACCAAACAAGGTTGATAGGAAGATGGTTAATACTTCAGCAGTATTGGCAGAAAGAAGGTACTGAATAGTCTTTTGAATGTTTGAGAAGACCTTACGTCCTTCTTCAACTGCAACGATAATAGTCGCAAAGTTATCGTCAGCAAGAATCATGTCAGAAGCTCCCTTAGAAACCTCTGTACCAGTGATTCCCATACCGATACCGATATCGGCTGTTTTCAGAGCTGGAGCGTCATTAACACCGTCACCTGTCATGGCAACGACCTTACCTTGTTTTTGCCAAGCCTTGACGATACGAACCTTGTGTTCTGGAGACACGCGGGCATAAACAGAGTATTGACCAACTACTTTTTCAAAGTCTTCATCTGACAGTTCATTGAGCTCAGCACCAGTTAAAACGTGGCCTTCTGTATCATTTGCATCGATGATTCCCAAACGTTTGGCAATCGCTTCTGCAGTATCTTGGTGGTCACCTGTAATCATGATTGGGCGAATGCCTGCTTCCTTAGCTACACGAACAGCCTCAGCAGCTTCAGGACGTTCCGGGTCAATCATCCCAATCAAACCAGTGAAGATTAAATCATTTTCAAGTTCTTCAGAAGTGAGATTTTCTGGAATGCTATCGATAATCTTATAAGCTCCTGCAAGGACACGCAAGGCTTGGTGGGCCATTTCAGAGTTGTTTGTATGAATGAGGTTTGTAACCTTCTCATCAATGGGAGCAATATCCCCAGCCTTATCACGAAGAACACAACGTTTCAAAAGTTGGTCTGGCGCACCCTTGACTGCTACAAGGAATTTACCATCTGGCAATGGATGAACCGTTGACATGAGCTTACGGTCAGAGTCAAATGGCAATTCAGCTACACGAGGATATTTCTCTAAGAAACCTTTGACATCGTAGCCCTTGTCCAAAGCATACTGGATAAAGGCCGTTTCAGTTGGATCACCAATCAGGTTGCCTTCCACATCGATTTTCGTATCGTTTGCCAAGACAACTGAACGAAGAAGAGGCATTTCAAGACCTAGTTCAATGTCATCAGCCGAGTCATGTAGGACCGCATCGTAGAAGACTTTTTCAACTGTCATCTTGTTCATAGTAAGAGTACCAGTCTTATCAGAAGCGATGATTTCTGTTGAACCAAGTGTTTCTACTGCTGGCAACTTACGAACGATGGAGTTTCGTTTAGCCAAAACTTGAGTACCAAGAGCAAGAACGATGGTTACGATAGCTGGGAGCCCTTCTGGAATGGCTGCAACGGCAAGGGCAACAGAGGTCATCAACTCACCGAGTGGATTTTTGCCTTGAATGAAAACACCAACTACAAAAGTAACAAGGGCAATGACTAAGATAGCATAGGTCAAGACCTTAGAAAGGTTGTCCAAGTTTTGTTTGAGTGGCGTGTCTGTCTCATCCGCATCTTGAAGCATACCCGCGATGTGACCAACTTCAGTGTACATACCTGTATTGACAACAACACCCATCCCACGACCATAGGTTACGTTAGAGTTTTGGAAGGCCATGTTGACACGGTCACCAATACCAGCATCTGCAGCAAGTTCAACTGTCAAATCTTTTTCAACTGGAACAGACTCACCTGTCAAGGCTGCTTCTTCGATTTTAAGAGAATTGGCTTCTAGCAAACGTAGGTCTGCAGGTACTACGTCACCAGCTTCAAGGGCAACAATATCTCCTGGTACTAATTCTTTAGAGTCAATCTCTGCCATGTGTCCATCACGAAGAACGCGAGCAGCTGGACTAGACATGGATTTGAGAGCTTCGATAGCTTCTTCAGCTTTTCCTTCTTGGTAAACACCAAAGGCAGCGTTGATGATAACCACGGCTAGGATGATAATGGCATCTGCGATATCTTCCCCACCAGAAGTCACGACTGATAAGATAGCTGCCGCAACTAGGATGATAATCATCAAATCCTTAAATTGCTCGATAAATTTAACTAAGATAGAACGCTTTTCACCTTCTTCGAGTTCATTGTGACCAAATTCGGCAAGACGCTTTTCCGCCTCGCTTGATGATAGACCTTGCTCGGTCGCATCCACAGCCTTCAAGACCTCTTCAGGACTCTGAGTGTAAAACGCTTGGCGTTTTTGTTCTTTTGACATGTGTCTCCTCCTTGACATTGTGTGCAAAACAGGCTCTCCTTTTTCATCGTATCTTTTTACGACAAACAAAAAAGAGACCTGTTAATCATAACAAGTCTCGCTGTTTAAGATAGTGCCGGAAAGCATACTTTTCAGTATAAAATTCGGAATGACGACACTATCACAGGTTTCTGCCAGCTACTCCCTTGAGTAGTACTATTATACCAAAATTTGAAGAATTTTCAAGAATTAATATCCGATGAAACACTATCTGTATCAAAAGTACGATCACTGATAATATATCTAGGACGACGTTTCGTTTCTAAATAAATCTTTCCAACATACTCACCAATTACCCCCAAACTAATCAATTGAACTCCACCAAGTAGGCTAACTATTGCATAGGTACTTGCCCATCCAGCCACGACTGTACCCGCAAACTTACTCCATACAACCCAAATAATCAATAAAAAACTAAATAGTGATGTCAAGACACCAAGACTTGTAATCAACCGAATGGGTTTGATTGATAAACTGGTGATACCATCCATAGCCAAACCAAGCATTTTGGACAGTGGATAATGGCTCTCACCAGCAATTCGTTCATGACGTTTATATGAGACGTAAGAGTATTTAAAGCCAACTAAGGGCATTAAGCCGCGAAGAAAAAGATTAACTTCTTGGAACTTCTCTAACTCCTGCAAAAATCTTTTTGATACCAATCTATAGTCGGCATGATTGAAAACAACTTCTGCTCCAAATAGGCGTAGCACCTTATAGAAACCTTCAGCTGTAATTCGTTTAAAAGCAGAGTCTGTATCACGGTTATCACGTACACCGTATACAATTTCAGAACCACTTTTATATTCTTCAATCATTTTGTCCATACAATTGATATCATCTTGCCCATCAGCATCGATAGTAATAACAATATCAGCAAACTGAATAGCCTCATACATACCTGCAAGAACACTACTTTGATGTCCCCTGTTACGACTTTGTGATACACCAACCACAGAAGGAATGGAATTAGCATAACTTTTTATCAATTCCCAAGTTCGATCCTTACTACCATCATTGATATACATGATTTTACTAAGAGGATGGATTTCTTCTTTCTTCACTAATTGTTCAATTTTTTCAACAAACATTGGATTAGTATGTGGTAGGACTTGCTCTTCGTTGTAACATGGAATAACTATGTATAAAATCGGCTTTTCCCTACTCATACTATTCTCCTCCTTTTCTATAAATCATAGCCGTATCAATCTGTTTTTCTAAGTGATAATTGATTTTAATATAATCCTTGATAAAAGAATCAGTTCTCTTACCATAATCCCATTCAGTATCAAATACAATATAGATAGGAGGATTTTCTTGTATAGATTTTTTAAACTCATCAATAATAACTCGATCATCTGTCACCGCAGGGATAAAGAAAAATTTTGTACTAGCTAGCCGTTCACTGTACAAATAAATTGTTCCATTTTGACGGTGGGTATAAATTCGGTCATCCATCGATGTATTTTTCTCTATATAGCTAGCTACACGTTGCTGTTTTTCAGAATTATTGAGATATCTAGTATTCATATTCTTCATGATGTATTTCACATCATTCTGGTATACAATACTTAATCCTAAGAACAAGATAAGAAATACTTGAAAAGACATTTTCTTTGATATGCTATGAAATACATAGGAAATATATGGAATCAAAATCGGAAGCATCACTAAAATGTAATGGCCATAGCTTCTTTTCGAGATAAGAGCCAGAAGTAGACAAATAATAAAAACAAAATGATAGAAAATTGATTTTATTCCAAATTTCTTCCATAGTGGTATCAAGGAAAATAACATCAATAAATTAAGACTTAAGAGATTTGTTTGGGAAATGTACCATCTGATAATCTCATACATCGAAACGTTATTTGACTCTGTAGTATAAATAAAATTAATTCCAATCGACTGGTATATCATTTCCAAAAAGATACCTTTTGATAACAGATATAAGCACAAAGGGATAGTTGGTATTAATATTCCAAGGAAAAATAATCCAATCAAAGAAAACAAGTCCCTGTATGCTTTCTTAAGTATGAAATCAATCAATACATAAATACAAAATACAAGCCAAATCCCTATCATATTTGCTTTCGTAAAAAATACAATAGAGAAAAATGCACCTGATGCTATGATATCATTTTTGCTGAAATCATTTTGTATAAACAGTTTTAAAAAAATGTATAATGAATAAGCCAAAAAAGGTAAAATAAAACCTTCTAAACTCCAACCGCCATCAAAAAAATACTCATAAATTATAAAGATAATTGCTAAAGTTAAAATTGTTTGCTTATTTCCAGTAAATAACCTTGAAATCTTATAGCTAGCTACAAAGAAAAGAAATGTGCAAAATAGGTATAAAAATTTAATTCCTAAAGCACCACCAATAAGATATCCTAGGTAGTTCAGTAAAAAAACAACTGGCCCCTTATGATCAAATAGGTCTGCATACATCAATTCTCCTCTATTCATTGCATACCCAAAATATTCAAAAATACTAGCATCTGAAAACGGTATTCCTTGTTTGACATTTGTTACCATCGAGAACCAGACTAAAACAGTAAAGAGCAAAGAAATACTCATCACTAAAATACTCATTTTTTTCAATTATATTCACCTCAACTTTTTACTTTTTCAGTCTATCATATTTCCTAAAAAAAAAAAGCATTTTCTGTTTTGTATTTTCTTACGTTTATCCGTCCTATTTGAATTTTCCCTTGAAAACCAGTATAATGGTAGAATGCTATATGACTAGAAAGGAAGTTGAATGAAGAAATCTATCTCAAATCTCAAGTTAGCTGAGCGTGGGGCCATTATCAGCATTTCGACCTATTTGATCTTGTCTGCAGCCAAATTAGCAACTGGTCATCTCCTTCATTCATCCAGTTTGGTGGCCGATGGTTTTAACAACGTATCGGACATCATTGGAAATGTGGCTCTCTTGATTGGAATTCGTATGGCTCGCCAGCCTGCAGACCGTGACCATCGTTTTGGTCACTGGAAGATTGAGGATTTAGCTAGCTTAGTTACTTCCATCATCATGTTTTATGTGGGATTTGATGTTCTTCGGGATACCATTCAAAAGATTCTCAGTCGGGAAGAAACGGTTATTGATCCTCTGGGTGCGAGTCTAGGAGTCATTTCTGCAGTGGTTATGTTTGCAGTTTATCTCTATAATACTCGCCTCAGTAAACAATCCAGATCCAAGGCCTTAAAGGCTGCAGCTAAGGATAATCTTTCCGATGCTGTTACCTCACTTGGAACATCACTCGCTATTCTAGCAAGTAGTTTCAACTATCCTATTATCGATAAATTGGTTGCTATCATCATCACCTTCTTTATCTTGAAAACTGCCTATGATATCTTCATCGAGTCTTCCTTTAGTCTTTCAGATGGTTTTGACGACCGTCTGCTGGAAGACTACCAAAAAGCTATTATGGAAATTCCAAAGATTAGCAAGGTTAAATCACAAAGAGGTCGTACCTACGGTAGCAATATTTACCTGGATATCACTCTTGAAATGAATCCTGACCTGTCGGTTTTTGAGAGTCATGAAATTGCAGATCAGGTCGAGTCTATGCTGGAAGAGCGTTTTGGAATCTTTGATACCGATGTCCATATCGAACCAGCACCTATCCCTGAGGATGAAATCTTAGACAATGTCTACAAAAAATTGCTCATGCGCGAGCAATTGATTGACCAAGGAAATCAACTAGAAGAACTCTTGGCTGACGATTTTGTCTATATTCGTCAGGACGGAAATCAGATGGATAAAGAGGCCTATAAAGCCGAAAAAGAATTGAACTCTGCTATCAAGGATATTCAAATCACTTCCATCAGTCAGAAAACCAAACTCATCTGCTATGAGTTAGATGGTATCGTCCATACCAGTATCTGGCGCCGTCACGAAACTTGGCAAAATATCTTTCATCAAGAAACCAAAAAAGAATAGAGAAATCCTGTCATGAGACGGGATTTTTCCATTCTTCTAGCTATCAAATTCACTTAGGTATTCATAGCGTTCGTATTTTTCAAGGAGTGCTTCGTTTTTCTCATCCAATTCTTTTTGGAGAGTAGCTAGTTTGCCAAAATCAGAACCATTGGCCTGCATCTCCTCTTCAATAGCAGCGATACGATTTTCCAAGGCTTCAATATCGCTTTCAATACTTGCCCACTCCTGCTTTTCTTGGTAGGTCATGCGTTTCTTGTCTTCTCGAACCTTGACCACTTTTTCCTTTTCAGCCTTTTGCACCTGATTGGACATATCTGTTTCAAAAGCTTTTTCATCTAGGTAATCAGTGTAATGACCAAAGAAAGGACGAATCTTGCCATCTTCAAATGCGAGAATCTTGGTCACTACCTTATCCAAGAAATAGCGATCGTGGCTAACTGTCAAGACAGGCCCTGCAAAGCCTTGCAAGAAATTCTCCAAGACTGTCAAGGTCGCAATGTCCAAATCATTTGTAGGCTCGTCCAAGAGAAGAACATTTGGTTTTTCCAAGAGCAATTTGAGGAGATAAAGACGCTTTTTCTCTCCCCCAGACAATTTCTCAATCAAGGTTCCATGCGTTGAACGTGGGAAGAGGAATTGCTCCAGCAACTCAGCGATGGAAGTCGTAGAACCACCGCTGGTCTTGACTTCTTCAGCCACTTCTTGCAGGTAATTGATCACTCGCTTGCTTTCATCCAATCCCTCAATTTGCTGAGAGAAATAGGCAATGTGAACTGTTTCCCCAATTACAACTTTTCCTGCTGTCGGCTCAAGACTTCCTGCAATCAAGTTGAGGAGAGTTGATTTTCCAACACCGTTGTCCCCAACGATTCCAATACGATCTTTAGCCTGCACCAAGAGATTAAAATCTTGCAGAATGGGCTTGTTTTCATAGGCAAAGGAAACATCCTGAAACTCGATGACTTTCTTCCCAATCCGACTGGTTTCAAAGTTCATGGTCAAATCTGTTTCAGCAACGCCACCTGAGACTTCTTTCTTCAAGTCGTGGAAACGATTGATACGAGCCTGCTGCTTGGTCGCACGCGCCTGCGGTTGCCTGCGCATCCAGGCCAATTCTTGCTTATAAAGTTGTTCCTTTTTGTGGAGAAGAGCCGCATCTCGCTCGTCCTGTTCCGCCTTAAGGCGAACATAGTCCTGATAATTCCCCTGATACTCTGTCAAGCCTGCTCGGTCCAACTCGAAAATACGTGTTGATAAAGCGTCTAGGAAATAACGATCATGGGTGATAAAAAGGACGGTTTTCTTGGAATTTTTTAAAAAGAGGGTCAGCCACTCGATGGTTGCAATATCCAGATGGTTGGTCGGCTCATCCAGTAGCAAGAGGTCGTGGTTGCCAAGTAAGACTTGCGCCAACTGGACCCGTCTTCTTAGACCACCTGACAATTCCCCAACAGGAGTGGATAAATTCTGAATACCCAGCTTACTGAGAACCGTCTTGACCTGACTCTCAATTTCCCAAGCTTGAAGAGAGTCCATTTCCGCCATGACCCGTTCCAAACGCGCCTGCTTATCCTCACTGTAGTTGAGCATGATCAACTCATAGTCACGAATGAGCTGGATTTCCTTGAGGTCGCTTGATAGAACCGTATCCAAGACCGTCTTGTTATCATCAAAATCAGGATCCTGGGTCAAGTAACCAATCTGGTAATCATTCTTAGCTGAAAAAGGACTGACATCCCCATCAAAGCCAGAAACACCCGAAAGGACATCCAAAAGGGTAGTCTTGCCAGTCCCGTTGACACCGATCAGACCAATTCTGTCTAGGTCATGGATTATAAAGGAAATATCCTTAAAAACGGTCTTGTCACCGACGGATTTACTTAGTTTTTCAACGATAAAATCACTCATTTTTTCTCCCTCAGATAAGCATGGATGGCTTGACGGTCATTTTCCAATTCTCCATCGACAATGGCATACTCAATCTCTGTTAAAATTTCTCCCAAGTCAGGTCCTGGCTGATAGCCATATTCCTTGATCAAAATACCACCATTAATCTGAATTTCTTTCTTGTCATGGATAGTCAAGCTCTGGTAAGTTTCTGCGATAGCTTGTGGGTTGACTTCTTTTCCTTGAGCCTGACGAAGATTTTCAGCCTGTAAAAGCAAATCAAAGTCAAAACGGTAACAATCACGCTTGCTCAATTCTCCCTTTTCACGCAAAGCCAAAATAGTCAGTAAATCCTGCACCTGTTTGGTAAACTGTCGTGAAGTCTTCCAAGCTTTCAAAAATGGCTGCGCATTTTCAATCTCCAAAGCCCACAGTAGAGCCGCCCAGGCTTGTTCAGAAGATTCAAAAGTGAAATCAGTCTCCAAATCAAACAGTCTGTTGAGCTTGTCCTGGCTAGATGCCATATCAGGGAGATAGTCATAAGCTTGACTCTCAATCATGGAAGCCAAGCCCCTTCTCCAAAATGGAGCCAGCAAGAGTTTATCAAACTCAACGAAGGTACGCTCTACAGAAATTTTCTCCAAAAGTGGTGTCAAAGTCTTCATAGCTTTAAATGTTTCTGGCTCAAGCTCAAAGCCAAGACTGGCCTGAAAACGGAAGCCACGCATAATCCGCAAAGCATCTTCGTTGAAACGTTCACTAGCCACTCCAACTGCTCGCAAGACTTGGTTTTCCAAATCTTCTAAACCATGGAATAAATCAATTATTTCTCCTGTCTCATCCAAGGCAAAGGCGTTGACTGTAAAATCACGGCGCTTGAGGTCTTCTTCTAACGAGCGAACAAAGGAAACCGCACTGGGTCTACGATAATCCACATAGACATCCTCTGTCCGAAAAGTAGTCACCTCATACTCCTCGTCCCCATCTAAGACCAAGACAGTTCCATGCTCGATTCCGATATCGGCTGTTCGCGGAAAAATCTGCTTGGTCTCTTCTGGATAAGAAGACGTCGCAATATCCACATCATGGATGGGACGATTGAGGAGGGCATCTCGAACAGAACCTCCAACAAAATAGGCCTCAAAACCTGCTTCTTTAATTTTTTCTAATACTGGTAAAGCCTTCTGAAATTCAGAAGGCATTTGCGTTAATCTCATAATAAGTGTTCTAATCCATAGACAAGCTCATGACGCTTGACAACTTCTTTAATTCCCAAATTCACTCCTGTCATGAAAGAGCTGCGATCATAGGAGTCATGACGGAGGGTCAATCCTTCTCCTTGATTACCAAAGATGACTTCCTGATGGGCTACCAAGCCTGGCAAACGAACTGAGTGGATCCGCATGCCATCAAAGTCAGCACCACGGGCACCTGCAATCAACTCTTCCTCATCAGGCGCACCTTGCTGGATAGACTCTCGAACTTCTGCCATCAACTCAGCTGTTTTAATAGCTGTTCCACTCGGAGCATCCTTTTTCTTGTCATGATGGAGCTCGATAATCTCCACGTTTGGGAAATATTTAGCAGCCTGCGTCGCAAATTGCATGAGCAAGACAGCACCCAAGGCAAAGTTAGGGGCAATCAAACCACCCAAATCTTGGGCACGGGAAAATGCTTTTAGCTCTGCAATTTCTTCACTAGTAAAGCCTGTTGTTCCAACTACTGGAGCAAAGCCATTTTCAAGAGCAAATCGTGTATTTTCATAGGCAACAGCTGGAGTAGTAAAATCTACCCAGACATCCGCTTCAAAGCCTGCTAAATCAACCTTATCCTTAAAAACAGGAATTCCCTGCCATTCTGACTCAGACTCAAAAGGATCCAAAACTGCTACCAAATCCAAGTCTGGATCATCCAAGACCATCTGACAAGCAGCTTGGCCCATCTTTCCCTTAAAACCAGCAATAATTACTCGAATACTCATCTCTACTCCTGTCTAAGATACAAAATCTGCAAGAACACAAAGTGAAAATAGGAGTTCTGATCAAGGAGTGTCTACTCCTTGGAAGAACTATCTTTTTCACACAGGGTTCCAGGCGTGTTCAATTATCAAGATTCAAAGGACCTTAGCTGCCCATGAAAAATAGGGGATGGCGCTGACTTTCCATAAAAGGCAAGACAGGCATCTTTTTTCAAGAGGAAGCTAGTCCGTGTTCAATTTCTAAGATACAAATCCTTCTTGACTAGTCTTGAAGTGCTAACTAAATCACTGGAATATAACCCAGAGCAATACTTCCTGATCCTAGGTGGGTCCCAATGACACTGCCAAATGTAGCAAGTGAAATATCCGTACCCACTCCAGACTCAAGCAAGTGTTGACGCAATTCCTCAGCCTTTTCAGGAGCATTTCCGTGAATGACAATGATACGGTATTGGCCTGAAGCTGTGGCTTCCTTGATAATCTCAATTAAGCGCTTGGTTGCTTTCTTTTCAGTACGAACTTTTTCGTAAACTTCAATCACACCTTGGTCATTGAAATAAAGAATTGGTTTAATGCTTAGCAGATTACCCAAAATCGCAGCCCCATTTGAAAGGCGCCCACCTTTTACCAAATGATCCAAATCATCCACCATGATAAAAGCTGACGTACGACTAATTTGAATAGCTAGTTTATCCTGAATAATGGCAAAATCATCGCCCTGGTCGCGCCAGTTAAAGACACTTTCAACCATGATACCCAGCGGAGCACTTGTAATTAAAGTGTCTGGAAAAGCAATGGTTAACCCCTCATAGTCATCCACCATATACTGGATATTTTGGTAAAAACCTGAAATTCCAGAAGATAAGAAAAGTCCCAAGGCATGAGTATAGCCTTGTTCTTTGAGCGAAGTTAAGATTTCATCTAACTTGGCAATGCTTGGTTGACTGGTCTTAGGCAATTCAGAAGCCTGAGCCATTTTTTGGTAAAATTCCTCAGCAGTCAGATTGATGCCTTCGACATACTCCTTACCATCAATATTGACAGGAATATCTAAGACAAATAAATCTTCTCTTTGTAAGGTCTCTACACTGAGATAGGCAGAGGAATCTGTGATAACAGCTAATTTCATATTAGAACTCCAAATTGATTCCTGGTAAGTCTAATGCAATTTCAGTCACTTCGTAAGTCAAACGATTAAGCATGTTCAAACATGGACGAGCCAAAGTTTCCACTTCTTCTTGGTTCAATTCACTTGGTTCATTGACAATACGACCATCGATATGGTTCACCTGTGAAATTGTTCCACTAATGACAAACTTATCAAATACAATCATAAAACTCAAGACGACAATTAAGGAAGTCACTTGATTTTCTTGATCATGTTGAATCAATTGAAAGTTCACATCCACCTTGGTTTCAGGAGCTCCATTTTCATTTTCCCATTCAAAATTACGCGCATCAAAATGATACTGACTAACAAATTCTTGTTCACGTTTAAGATTCATGTCTCTCTCCCTTGTCTACAATATTATAAGCTATTGTACCATAATTTTTTATTTTCATCTAGTTTTCTAGGATTTAGTCAATCCCAATTTCAGCTCGAACTACGTCTGCGATGGTATCAACATAGTAGTCAACTTCTTCTGTCGTAGGAGCTTCTGCCATAACACGCAAGAGGGGCTCTGTTCCACTTGGGCGAACAAGAATACGGCCATTCCCTGCCATTTCAGCTTCCATCTTCTCGATAATTGCCTTGATAGCTGGCACTTCCATAGCCTTTTCCTTCATGGCGTTTTCCACTCGGATATTGACTAATTTTTGTGGGTAGATGGTTACTTCTGCCGCTAACTCTGATAAGCTCTTACCAGTTTCCTTCATGATTTTTGTCAATTGGACTGCTGATAATTGACCATCACCTGTGGTATTGTAATCCATCAAGATGACGTGCCCAGACTGTTCACCACCGAGATTATAGCCTGATTTTCTCATTTCTTCAACAACGTAGCGATCACCAACTGCAGTAACTTCCTTATTGATGCCTTCACGATCCAAGGCCTTGTGGAAACCTAGGTTAGACATAACGGTTGTCACAATTGTATTTTGAGCCAATTGTCCTTTTTCAGAAAGGTATTTCCCGATGATATACATAATCTTGTCACCATCGACGATGTCGCCATTCTCATCAACCGCAATCAAACGGTCACTATCTCCGTCAAAGGCCAAACCAATTGCTGACCCGCTTTCTTTAACCACTTCTTGAAGGGCTTCTGGGTGTGTTGAACCAACATTAAGGTTGATATTAAGACCATCTGGTGTTTCTCCGATAACCGTCAATTGAGCACCGAGATCAGCGAAAATCTGACGGGCACTTGTAGACGCTGCTCCATTGGCTGTGTCCAAGGCAACCTTCATTCCTTCAAGGGGAGTTCCAGTTGAAACCAGATAGCTTTCATACTTACGCAAGCCTTCTGGATAATCTACCAAGGTTCCCAAACCTTCTGCACTTGGACGAGGAAGAGTATCTTCCGCAGCATCTAACAAGACTTCAATTTCTGCTTCTTTTTCGTCATCTAGTTTGAAACCATCCCCACCAAAGAACTTAATCCCATTATCAAGGGCTGGGTTGTGGCTAGCAGAAATCATGACACCCGCACTAGCTCCCTCAGTTTTAACCAAATAAGCTACTGCTGGTGTTGCCAGAACGCCTAATTTGTATACGTGAATCCCCACAGACAGCAGACCTGCCACCAAGGCAGATTCTAGCATTTCCCCGGAAATACGTGTGTCACGTCCCACAAAAACTTTCGGCGCTTCCGTTTCATGTTGACTCAGAACATAGCCTCCAAAACGTCCTAGCTTAAAAGCCAATTCTGGCGTTAGTTCTACGTTAGCTTCTCCACGGACTCCATCAGTCCCAAAATATTTACCCATTTTTATAAAATCCTTTTTCTATTTTTAATTCGTTTTTGAACTAGTTGCTTTCGTTGACGAAGATGTCTCCGACGAACTGCTTGTGCTTGAACTTGGTGCTACTGGTTTTGTAGTGACCTTCATTATTGTATCAAACGGAGTGATCACTACTGGTAAGACAACCCCATTACGGTCGATTGCCTGCAAAGGTACCGAACCACTATAATTACCTGTAATCCGTTCGCTAGTAGGCAGAAGCGCAATAACTTTGTCAATCTTAGCTAATGTTTCCTGGTCAGTTGTGACCGAAACGCGTTCATTTGACACGGTTACACTATCAATTTGTAGCTTGGGATCAATCTGGCTTTGGTCAACTTGTGGCACAACAAGCATCCCATCTCTCTTAACCTTCTTCCCAACTTTCACTGTAATCTTTTGAGGCGTTGCCACAGCGGTCAATCCACTTGGAAGATTTTCAATGTTCAAGGGAACTTCAATCGTTCCAACACTAGCATCTGTCAAATCCGCTGTAACCTTAAACTTACGAGTACTTTCCTGCATTTCGCTCGCCAAAGTCACACGATTGGCACCTGTCAGCACAACTGAAACTTCTGAAGCAAAACCACTAATAAAGTATTGACTATTATCATAATGAATGTCTATAGGAACATTTGCTACCGTATTGGTGTAGGTTTCCGATTTGACCTGCCTTACAGTATTATTATTTTGAAAGTTGGTCGATGTTGCATAGATAAATAAGACACAAGCAAAAAAGAGAGATGAGATAATATATAGACTATTTTTTCTCATGTTTCCATCCTCCTAGCAAACGATCCTTGAAACTGACTTTTTCCTCAAGGGCTGGCAAAAGAATTGTTCGTAGCTCTGCTTCAAATTCTTCAAGAGTCAAATCATGCTTGAAAACTCCATTGTAGGTAATAGAAATACCACCTGTTTCCTCTGAGACGATGAAGGTCAAGGCATCCGACACTTCTGATAAACCGATAGCCGCCCTATGTCTGGTTCCAAATTCCTTGGAAATCCCTGTCCTTTCTGTTAAGGGCAGATAGGCAGAAGTCACCGCAATCCGATTTTCTCTGATGATTACAGCACCATCATGTAGAGGAGTGTTGGGAATAAAAATATTAATGAGGAGTTCTGCCGAAATATTGGCATCCAAGGGAATCCCTGTCGCAATGTATTCTTGCAAGGTGCGAACTCGTTGGATGGCAACCAGGGCACCAATCTTACGAGGGCTCATATATTCAACTGACTTGACAAAGGCACGAATCATTTGCTCTTCTGCACTAATTTGACTAGTAGAAAAGAAATCTGTCGCCCTTCCCAAACGTTCCAAACCAGTCCGAATCTCTGGAGAGAAGATAACAACCGCAGCAATAACCCCATAGGTGATAATCTGATTAATCAACCAAGAAATCGTTGTTAAACCAAGGATATTGGCCACAACCTGGGCTAATACAAAGATCACGACCCCACGCACCAAAATCATAATCTTAGTACCAGCTATCGCTTTTGTAAAACGATATAAAACATAGGCCACAATCAAAATATCAAACAAATTGATGGCAATACTCCAAGGACTAGAAAACAAGCTAGTCCAATATTGCAGATTGGATAATTGTTGAAAGTTCATCTGCTGTCTCCTCTCTGTCCAAACACGTTCCTTTCTATTATACCATTTTTTCTGACATTTTTTCCCCTATCCTACTTCATTTTAAATTAAAGAAAAAATATGATAAAATAAACTGATACTCAATGAAAATCAAAGAGCAAACTAGGAAGCTAGCCGCAGGTTGCTCAAAACACTGTTTTGAGGTTGCAGATATAGCTGACGTGGTTTGAATTTGATTTTCAAAGAGTATGACTAGAAAAAACAAAGGAGAAACCATGTCTCAACTCTATGATATTACCATTGTAGGTGGTGGTCCAGTCGGGCTTTTTGCGTCCTTTTATGCCCACCTACGTCAAGCCAAGGTCCAAATCATCGACTCTCTTCCCCAGCTAGGTGGACAACCTGCTATTCTCTATCCTGAAAAGGAAATCCTAGACATCCCAGGTTTCCCAAACCTGACTGGAGAAGAGTTGACTAAGCGCTTGATTGAACAGCTAAACGGCTTTGACACGCCTATTCATCTCAACGAAACGGTTCTTGAGATTGAAAAACAAGATCAAGGCTTTGTCATCACAACTTCTAAAGGAAGTCACCTGTCTAAAACAGTTATCATCGCTATGGGTGGTGGTGCCTTCAAACCACGTCCGCTGGAACTTGAAGGGGTTGAGGGCTATGAAAATATCCACTACCACGTTTCCAACATTCAGCAATATGCTGGCAAGAAAGTGACCATTCTTGGTGGAGGAGACTCAGCTGTGGATTGGGCTTTGGCTTTTGAAAAAATCGCACCAACTACCCTTGTTCACCGCAGAGATAATTTCCGTGCTTTGGAACACAGTGTGCAAGCTTTACAGGAATCTTCTGTGACCATCAAGACACCATTCGTCCCTAGCCAACTCCTTGGAGATGGAACAACGCTTAACAAGTTGGAAATCACAAAAGTCAAATCTGACGAAACCGAAACGATTGACCTAGACCACCTCTTTGTCAACTATGGTTTCAAATCTTCTGTCGGTAACCTCAAAAACTGGAGGCTCGACCTCAACCGCCACAAGATTATTGTCAACAGCAAACAGGAATCCAGCCAAGCAGGTATCTATGCTATCGGTGACTGCTGCTACTATGACGGAAAAATTGACTTGATTGCAACAGGGCTTGGAGAAGCACCAACTGCTGTCAACAATGCTATCAACTACATTGACCCTGAGCAAAAAGTGCAACCAAAACACTCAACTAGTTTATAAAAAAGAACCACGAGTCACATAGGATTCGTGGTTTTATAGTTCATCCGCTATCTTATTAATTTTTCTGAGTCTGTGATTGACACCACTTTTAGTCAGAGGGGTGCTGAGGCTATCTGCTAACTGCTGGATAGAGTAGTCTGGGTGCTGAATCCGCAACTGCGCTACCTCCTGCAAATCCACTGGAAGATTTTCTAAGCCCATGATATCTTTAATTTTGCTGATATTGTTGATGGTCTTCATACTGGCAGAAACTGTCCGAGCGATATTAGCTGTCTCGGCATTATTTGCCCGATTGAGATCATTACGGGTTTCTCGTAAAATCTTAACCCGCTCAAAATCATCACGCGCCTGCATGGCTCCGATAACAATCAAGAAATCCATAATATCTTCAGCTCTCTGGAGGTAGGTCACAGCCCCCTTCTTACGCTCAAGTACCTTGGCATCTAGTAAAAATTGCTGGAGAAGAGAGGCAATCCCTTGCGCATGGTCCAGATAAACAGAACTGATTTCCAACTGATACTTGCCAGATTCAGGGTCACGAATACTTCCATTTGCCAAGAAAGCGCCACAGAGATAGGCACGGCCTGCTTCTTCGTCTGATAAAATCGCCTCATCAATACCTGTTTCCAGACCAAAGAAGGAGTCGGCCAAGTGCAAATCACTCAATAAATTCTGCACCTTTTCATCAGTAAAGACAGTATAGACCCGATTCTTGCGGAGATTGCTTCTCTGGTGGTGGCGAATTTCCGATTTGATTTCATAGAAATGGAGAAAGGACTCATAGAGGTAACGAGCCAGTTTGGCATTTTCTGTCACGACAGACAAGGTCAGGCCCGAGGTCGAAAGACCGATGCTACCAGACATCTTGATAATGGCAGATAATTCATGTCGGCTCAGATGGTGTTGACCTAGGATTTCTTCTTTTACTGCTACTGTGAAACTCATTTTCTCACCTGTATAATCCGCATCAACTCATCCACGATCAAATCACCATCGTGGAAGGCTCCTCCATTTTCCAGACGAAGGAAGTTGGATGAAATCACACGCGGAACCTGCTCACTAAGACCAGCAAAATCATGGTCTACCTGCACCAAGTATTCATCAAAACGATTGGAATTCATGTATTCCTGTGGTACTTTTTCGATATTCACCAAGACAGTATCGATAAAAGGTCGGCCAAGGTGACGATGCAAGACTTCCACGTGGTCGCTATCTGTAAAATGTTCCGTCTCCCCACGTTGGGTCATGATATTGCAGACATAGGCGATTTCTGCCTTGGTTTCCAAAAGCGCCTGACCAATTTCCTTAATCACAATATTGGGCAAAATAGAGGTAAAGAGGGAACCAGGTCCGAGGACAATCATGTCACTTTCAAGAATGGTCTGCACTACTCGACGACTGGCCAGAGGCGTATCATCGTTGAGGGTATTGGTCACATAGACATGGTCAATCATGCCTGGATGGTCTGCAATATGGCTCTCTCCAGCCACTTCTGTCCCATCCTGAAAGACTGCATGAAGGGTCAAAGGATGGTCACTGGAAGGATAAATCTTCCCAGTTGTGTGGAAAAATTTGCTCAGTAACTGCATGGCATTATAGGTCGAGCCCTGCATTTCTGACAGGCCAGCTATAATGAGATTGCCCAATGGATGGCCAGCAAAGGCTCCTGCATCTTCAGAAAAGCGATACTGAAAAACTTTCTCATAAAACTTAGGCATATCCGACATAGCTACAAGGACATTGCGGAGATCGCCTGGTGGTGTCAATTGTTGCATATTTTTTCGGAGTTCACCTGATGAACCACCATCATCTGCCACCGTTACGATAGCAGCTATTTCCACATCTTTTTCACGCAGACTTTTAAGAATGACGGGGATCCCAGTCCCTCCACCAATCACCGTTATCTTTGGTTTTCTCATGAACGGTTTACCGTTTCCTTTCTTCGGTCTTTATCACGATGTCCTTCATTGACAGGCCAAGTCTTGGATAAGTCCTGCGCCAAGCGTTTGGCAAAGGCCACACTACGGTGTTGACCACCTGTACAACCCATGGCAATAGTCAAAACAGACTTCCCTTCCTTTTGGTAACTTGGCAAAATCGGCTCAATCAAAGCCAACAAATGTTGATAAAAGTCTTCTGACTCAGGATGATTCATGACATAGTCATAAACTGGTTCATCCACACCCGTTTGGTTTCTCAGTTCTGGTAGGTAGTAGGGATTTGGCAAGAATCGGACATCAAATACCAAGTCTGCATCAATCGGGATTCCATATTTAAAACCAAAAGACATGACTTCGATACGGAAAGACTGGGCTTGTTCTTGATCTGAAAACTGCTCTGCAATGGTTTTACGCAGCTCACGCGGAGTGAGTTCAGTTGTATCCACCACATTTTGACTCATATTTTTTAAAGGTGCCAAGAGCTCACGTTCCAGCTTGATTCCATCCAAAATCCGTCCATCTGCAGCTAATGGGTGACTCCGTCTGGTTTCCTTGTAACGCGCGACCAATTCCTTATCAGCTGCATCCAAAAAGAGGATTTTAAAATCCAAATCATCTTGATTTTCCAACTCATCCAAAACAGCTTGAATCTCTGAGAAGAAAGAACGGCTACGCATATCCACTACCAAAGCCAACTTATGGTCGTCTTCCTTTGTTTCAACCAACTGCAAAAACTTAGGCAAGAGGGCTGGCGGCATATTATCAATAGTAAAATAACCCAAATCCTCGAAGGACTGAATAGCAACTGTTTTTCCTGCACCACTCATTCCTGTCACAATCACCAAGTGAAGTTGTTTCTTTGTCATCTTTTTCTCCTTATATCAAAAGAAGTTTGGCAGAACCAAACTTCAACTAGCTTATCCAATCTCTGCGATGACTTCAATTTCGACTTTTACATCACGAGGAAGACGAGCTACCTCCACAGCTGAACGAGCTGGAAATTCCTCTTTAAAGGCCGTTTGGTAAACCTCATTAAAAGGAACAAAGTCGTTCATATCGCTCAAGAAGCAAGTTGTTTTGACAACATGGTCAAAATCTGTTCCTGCTTCAGCCAAAATAGCACCGATATTTTTTAAGACTTGTTCTGTCTGTTCTTGGATCGTTTCTCCAACGATTTCCCCAGTTTCAGGAGATAGGGGAACTTGACCGCTAGCAAACAAAAGGTTGCCAACGATTTTTCCTTGAACATATGGTCCGATAGCCTTTGGGGCCTTGTCTGTATGAATTGTTTTTGCCATTTTCTTTACCTCACAATTTTTCTAAGATTGCATCCCAAGCTTGGTCCATCCCTGCCTTGCTGACAGATGAAAAGAGGATGAAGTCGTCACTTGGGTCAAAGTTTAATTTCTTTTTGATTGCTGATTCGTGCTTGTTCCATTTACCACGAGGAATCTTGTCCGCCTTGGTCGCAACGATGATAACTGGAATCTCGTAATACTTGAGAAATTCGTACATCTGCACATCATCTGCTGACGGGTCATGACGAAGGTCAACTAAACTGACTACTGCACGGAGATTTTTCCGAGTCGTTAGGTACTCCTCAATCATGCGCCCCCACTTTTCACGTTCCTTTTTGGAAACACGGGCATAGCCATAACCAGGCACATCCACAAACCGCATCTTGTCATCAATATTAAAGAAGTTGAGAAGCTGAGTTTTACCAGGTTTCCCTGAAGTTCGCGCTAGATTCTTGCGGTTCAACATGGTGTTGATGAAGCTAGACTTACCAACATTTGAACGCCCTGCTAGGGCAATCTCTGGGAGCTCATCCTGCGGATAGTGGGATTTATTAGCCGCACTGAGCAAGATTTCAGCATTATGTGTATTAAGTTCCATAGTCACCTCTAGGCTGTTTCTAGGATTGGTTTATCCGTTCCATCGACAGCTTCTTTTGTGATGCGGACCAATTTCACATTTTCTTGACTCGGTACTTCAAACATAACATCCAACATGGTTTCTTCGATGATTGAGCGAAGTCCTCGCGCCCCTGTCTTGCGTTCGATGGCTTTATTGGCAATTTCTTGAAGGGCTTCGTCGTCAAATTCCAGCTCAACATCGTCATAAGAAAGCAAGGTTTGGTATTGTTTGACCAAGGCATTTCTTGGCTCTTTCAAAATACGAACCAAGTCATCGACCGTCAATTGCTCAAGAGCTGCAAAGACAGGCAAACGTCCAATCAACTCAGGAATAATACCGAATTTTTGAATGTCTTCTGCGATGATTTCTTGCATGTAAGAGCTATTTTCATCAATCGCTTTATTGTTTTGACCAAAGCCGATGACTTTTTCACCTAGACGTTGTTTGACGATTTCTTCGATACCATCAAAGGCACCACCCACGATGAAGAGGATATTTTTAGTATCCACTTGAATCATCTCTTGTTGTGGATGTTTGCGTCCACCTTGAGGCGGTACGCTAGCTACCGTTCCCTCGATAATCTTGAGAAGGGCTTGTTGCACCCCTTCACCAGAAACGTCGCGTGTAATTGACACATTCTCACTCTTCTTGGCAATCTTGTCAATTTCATCCACATAGATAATGCCACGCTCTGCACGTTCGATGTTAAAATCAGCAGCTTGCAAGAGTTTGAGGAGGATATTTTCCACGTCCTCTCCCACATAACCAGCCTCAGTCAGAGCTGTCGCATCCGCAATAGCAAAAGGCACATTCAAGCTCTTAGCCAAGGTCTGAGCAAGGAAAGTTTTCCCTGAACCAGTTGGGCCAATCATCAAGATGTTTGACTTCTGCAAATCCACATCTTCTGACTCTTCACGTGTATCGTGGAAATTAATACGTTTGTAGTGGTTATAAACAGCTACTGCTAAGGCACGTTTGGCACGATCTTGACCGATTACATAGTGATTCAATATGTGGAGTAGTTCGATTGGTTTTGGAACTTCTGACAAGTCTGCTAAAACTTCCTCAGCCAACTCCTCCCGAATGATTTCCTGGGCCAACTCCACACATTCATTACAGATAAAGGCGTTATTCCCAGCGATTATTTTTTGTACTTCTTCTTGGCTTTTGCCACAAAATGAGCAATAAACCATCATATCATTATTCCTAGTTGTAGGCATGATTTCCTTCCGTTCTATTCTATACTGTCATTCTATCTAAAATAAGGTCATGTAAAAAGCATGGATACTATTGACCAAATTGGTAAAGGCATTTAACCAGAGCAGGACAGAAAGTCCATAGCGCTTTTTACGAAAAGCCTGTGCCCCTGCAAGCAAGCAGACCAAACACAGCATGGCTGTGAAAAAACCAAATATACTACGTTCCATTAGACTTCCTTTCTCTTGCGGTATTGGATGGTAAAATCATAAGGATTTTTCTCATCTTTGGTATAAGATTTGCTTGAAACCTTCTCAAAAAGAGACAAGTCAAACTCTTCAGGAAAATAGGTATCTCCTTCAACCCGAGCATGAATGTGAGTCACAATGACTTCATCAAGGTAGGGTTCAAAAGCCTGAAAAATTTGCTTCCCACCGATAATATAAAGATTCTTGTCTTGACCCTGATACCAGTCTAGAACAGACTGGATATCGTGAAAAGTAGCAACCCCATCTATCTTTTCTTCAGAATTACGCGTCAAAATCAAGGTCTCCCGTTTTGGAAGCAGACGACGCCCCATCCCATCAAAGGTCACGCGCCCCATCAAGATAGCATGATTCAGAGTTGTTTCTTTGAAGTGTTGCAGTTCTGCTGGCAAATGCCAAGGCAGACGATTGTCCTTACCAATCACACCCTCTTCATCCTGGGCCCAAATAGCTACGATTTTCTTAGTCATGCTTCCATCCTTTTCACTGATAGTACTATTTTATCAAAAAACTAAAAAAAAGACTGGTTTGGAATAGCTTACAGAATAGAAAAAAATCTGTAAGATTCATCCTACAGATTTTTATATGATTATTCTATTTCTTACAAACCAGGTGCTTGTCCAAGTTCTGCCGCAATCATCCAAACTGTTTTCTCAAGTTCAGCCTTAGCACCAACAAAGATATCGTTTGTAACATCATCGCCTTCTTCGTCAGTCACATCCAAAGCTTTTTGGAAAAGAGTGATGAGGTAGCGATAAATAGCTAGAACACGTTCCAAGCTTTCTTCAACGTTACGGAATTCTCCTTCTTCTTCTTCGATTTCACTGTTTTGAAGGAATTCTGTCAATGTAGAGAATGGGCTACCACCAAGTGTAATCAAGCGTTCGCTGATTTCATCCAATTGACCGTCAAGAGCTTCCATGTACTCATCCATTTTTGGATGCCATACAAGGAAACCACGACCACGCATGTACCAGTGTACTTGATGCAAAGCAACGTGGGCTACGTACAAATCAGCAACAGCTTGGTTCAAGACTTCCTTTGTTTTTGCCAATGCTACTGGTGCTGCTTTTGTTAATGATGTTACGTCTTTTACTGCTTCTTTTTTCAATTCTACCATTGTTTTTACCTCATTCATTATTTTTTGTAACCACTTCTTAATGATTACTACCTTAGTATACTACTAAGAAAAACAAATAGCAAGCCAAAAGACTCACATGAGAAAAGTTGCAATAGACTGATAATTTAAGAATTATTTAGAGATTTTTTGATTAAATTTCATACCCCTTTGCTTCAGTAAAACAAAGAAAAAGAGGATGCAAATTTCTTGCATACTCCTTTCTCAACTTTATATCTTAATACCAAACGCTGACGTCTACACGACCACGAATTCCTTTTAGATAGTCAGATGAAGTATATTGCCATCCTTTTTCTCCTGAATAATGAGGATTATTCCAATCAAGCGCATCTGTATAGGCAGCAACCCAGTTGACATGTTGTAAAATATCTGGATGATTCAAACGAGTTTGCAAAAGTTGACGATAGCTATAAACTTTCACATTTTGATAACCAGCCTGCCTCATTGTTGCCATATACTTATTGATGATCTTGACCCAGGTTCCAGTATCACTTGGAGCTCTCTTTGTTTTATTGACATATTCCCAGTTCTCAACATCATAGTAGATAGGATATGACAAGTTCATCTTGTATTTTTTCAAGAGTTCAATAGTCTGATTGGCATCATTTTCAGCATCAGTTTCATTTTCAGCATAAGTATAGAGGTAAACACCATAAGGAATTCCAAGACGGTTTAACTCCTTGATATTATAAGCCAATTCCTTGTCCTCAGTTCCACTGTAGCCCAAACGAACAATGACTCCATCTACTCCATTATCGTCGATGACTTTTTTCCAGTCACTGATACGACCATTGTGCTCACTGACATCAATAACTTTTTTTACTTGATCAGTCCCAACTTGTTCTTCACGATGGTTAAAGAAATAACGTCTGCCATTTCGGTGAACCCAGCCAACATTCAAATCTTTCTTTTCTTTTAACTCACCTGAGTCAGAAAAAATATAGCGAGCATCATTCATGACTAATTCACCAGTCGCCATAGCACCACTTTCTGTCAAGTAGTAGTTACCCTGCCACTCATCTTTAGCCATGTAACCCCACTTCTTGAAATAATACCACTTTCCGTCTACCTTTTGCCACTCTTGATTAGCATAAGAGCCATCAGACTTGAGATAGAAGTAAGACGAATAGGCTGGATCATAGAGCCATTCGTTTTGCATCATGGCACCTTGACCATTTAGGAAATAACTTCCCTGCCACTGACTTTTAGCCATATAGCCCCACTTCTTGAAATAGTACCATTTACCTCCAACAGCGTGCCATTCTTGGTTAGCATAAGATCCATCAGACTTCAGGTAAAACCAGTTCTTATAGGCGTTATCATAAACCCATTCATTTTTGGCCATATAACCACCTGATTTCAGGTAGTAATTGCCCTGCCACTCATTTTGAGCATAACGTCCGTCTGACTTAATATAAAACCAAGCCTTATAGTAGTTATCAAAAATCCACTCACTCTTGGCTTTGGAACCATCAGCCTTTACATAATAATCCCCATCCCAGTGGGCAGAAGCATTAGTCTTTACACCTGCACTCGTTTGAGTTTTATTAGAAGACTGATTTTGCTCTGAACTACCTGAAACTGTCCTTGTATCCTGCGAAGTTTTTCCTACTTCAGTTTCATTTGCAGCAACATGATTAATTGCCAAGCCGAGTAAACAGATACTTGCTAATCCAATTTTTCCAATCTTTGTTTTCAATCTTTCCTCTCCTATAAAAAATGGAACAGACATCTCAATGCTGTTCCACCTAGCTTTTGCTACTGATTATTTTACAAAGTCAAGCAAAGCCAAGAAGCTTTCTGCTTCAAGTGACGCACCACCTACAAGGGCACCGTCAACGTCTGGGCAAGCCATGTATGAAGCAACGTTTTCAGGTTTAACAGAACCACCGTATTGAACACGAACTTTATCCGCAACTTCCTGACCAAAGTCAGCAGCTACAACGTCACGAACAACTTTACACATTTTTTGTGCGTCGTCTTGTGAAGCTGATTTACCAGTACCGATAGCCCAGATTGGCTCGTAAGCGATAACTGATGCAGCAACTTGTTCAGCAGTCAATCCAGCCAATGCAGCAGATACTTGAGCACCTACGAATTCAGCAGCTTTACCAGCTTCGTAAGTTTCAAGTGACTCACCACAACAGATGATTGGAAGCATACCGTTCGCAAAGATTGCTTTTGCTTTTTTGTTGATATCTTCGTCAGTTTCATGGAAGTAGTCACGGCGTTCTGAGTGACCGATAACAACGTAGTCAGTACCGATTTCTTTCAAAACTTGTGGGCTAGTTTCACCAGTGAAAGCACCTGCATTTTCAAAGTAGCAGTTTTGAGCAGCAACTTTAAGGTTTGAATCTTTAGCAGCAGCAAGAACAGTTGTCAAATCAAGAGCTGGAGCTGCGATACCTGCTTCAACAAGGTCTGATGAAGGAAGTTTTGATGCAACTGCTTCAACGAATGCTTTAGCTTCTTCTGGATTTTTGTTCATTTTCCAGTTACCAGCGATAAATGGTTTACGTGACATTTCACATACCTCTTTTTTCAATTTATTTTCTATTTATTTTATCACAATTAGACACAGCTTGCAAATCTTACTCGGATTTCAAGCCTGCTTGCATGGATTAATCCTTCCAGAGATCCATGGCATTTCGGAAATCTGCAGATATCTGTGTCAACTGAGGATTGCTTGCTTCTCTTTCTGCTCGCTTAGCCTCAATTTGAGCCACACTTTTGATACCTTCATGGCGCCAATTTCTCAAAATCGCCTGAATGTACTTCCAGTTTGCTTTACCATTTAAAACAGCTTCACGAAGAGCTTCCTTAATCAAGTCAGCACTGGTTCCATCTTCCTTAAGGGTCTTGGTCAAATCCTCAATCTCAAAAGGCGTCAACAAGCGTCCTAATTCCTGCTGGAAGGTTTCCACCAAATCCTTAAGCTGATTTTGAGGTGTTAACTGGTCTGAACTTGAATGAGCAACTCCAAGCAAGTCATCCAAGCGTTCCAAGGCCAAACTAGCATCAAAGAGCAATTCAATTTCGCCATTCAATTCGATGGTTCGATACTGAAGGAGTCCCCTCTCCGTCAGATTGGAAATAGCCTGATTGACGTCTGAAATTTCCTTGCCAATCCTGTCAGCAATCTGGCTTGGTGACATTTCTTCTAAGCCTGTCGTATTTTGCAAATAGAAAAATTGCCAGACCAGAAAATCATCGCTGGAAGGAAAGAGTTCCTTAAAATGCAAGAGCAGGGCACTCGGTAAAACCAAGTTCCCTGATTTAAAAGCGTCTAAATATGTCATAATTCCTCTTATAAATACCCAAATGCGGATGCATCATCTTCTATCTTTCTCCAATCAAAAGGCGTCTCCTGATAGACAGCATAATTTACCCAGTTACTGAAAAAGAGGGCTGCCGATGAAGACCAACAAAGACAAGGTGTCTGATTAACATCATCATCCTTAAAATAATTTTCTGGAATATGAGGATCCAACCCTGCATCACGATCTCGAAAATACTCTTTTGCCAAGGTATCACGGTCATACTCCAAATGCCCAAAACTATAAATTTCTCGTAAATCACGACTGGCCAAAATCGAAACCCCAACCTGCGGCCCTTCTGATAAAATCTCGAGATTGGTCTTATTCAGAATCTCTTCCTTAGAAATCTCTGTATGTCGAGAATGAGGAGATACATAGCTATCGTCAAAGCCTCTAAAAAGAAGATGACCTTCCTTTAAAGTGTCCTGAGGATAAATCCCTGATAACTTACTGTCCATCTGATATTTTTCTACCCCATAACGCAGATAAAGCCCAGCCTGAGCCCCCCAACAGATATGAAGAGTCGAATAGACATGGGTCTTAGACCACTCAAGCACCTGACTGAATTCCTCCCAATAGTCCACTTCCTCAAATGGTAAATGCTCAACTGGCGCCCCTGTGATAATCATCCCATCAAAATACTCATCCTTGACTTCTGGAAAAGTTTTATAGAAGGTCTCCATGTGTTCTGAACGAGTTGTTTTAGAACGGTGACTCTCCATATAGAGGAAATCAATGTCCAGTTGCAGAGGCGTATTAGCCAAATGGCGCAATAATTGAGTCTCTGTCACCATTTTCTGTGGCATAAGATTTAAAATCAAAATCTTCAAGGGACGGATATCTTGGTGGGCCGCACGTTGATCATCCATGACAAAGATATTCTCTGTCCGTAAAATCTCAACAGCTGGCAATTTTTTATCAATTCGAATCGGCATAACCCTCTCCTAACTGTACTCTTTCAGTAATAATTACTTGTGTTTGAAACTAAAACTCAAACATTCGTTTCCTTTATTATACTGTAAGAAGATATAGTTTTCAATTATAGTTTTTCTCTAACTAGCTATAGTCTATTTTTATACCCCGATGTAGAGAAAACAGCCCTAGGGACTGTTTTTCATTAATAATGCATCAAAACTTTGTAGTCGTAGTCACCGATTTTTTCACGGCCGTTCAATTCATCCAATTCAACAAGGAAGGCACAACCTGCTACAACACCACCAAGTTTTTCAATCATCTCGATAGTTGCCTTAACAGTTCCACCTGTTGCCAAGAGGTCATCTACGATAAGAACACGTTGACCTGGCTTGATGGCATCCGCGTGCATAGTCAAGGTATCAACACCGTATTCTTTTTCATAGTCAGCAGAAATAACTTCGCGTGGCAATTTACCTGGCTTACGAACAGGTGCAAAACCAATTCCCAACTCAAAGGCAACTGGACAGCCCACGATAAAACCACGAGCTTCAGGCCCTACGATCATGTCGATTTTCTTGTCAGTAGCATACTGAACGATTTCACGAACAGCGTAGCTATAAGCATTTCCATCAGCCATCAAAGGACTGATATCACGGAAGGTGATACCTTCCTTAGGATAATTTTCAATTGTTGCAATGTAATCTTTTAAATTCATCTTTTTCTTTCTTTCAAAGTTTTTTACTCTCTATTATAGCATATTTTTTAAGAAAGAAAAAAGGAAAAGTTAACTTCAATAATTATCTAACGATTTGACGATTTATAACTAGCCATAGCAATAAAGCCCAATTTCTGTTTATTCTTAGCAAACATTTTATACATTGTTAAAAACTGCTTTCTATTCTCCTTTTTACAAGCATTTACACAAATTTTCAAAGTTCCTAGCCAACCTTCGTCATAAATCATACCTGATAATTTCATTAATGTCATTTCACCAGTCAATACTTTCACATCACGATAACCTGATTCTATCATCACCTGTTCCCAACCATCTTGAGTTAAAGGACCTACATTTACATGAATTGCTTGTGACAATTCCTGTCTGACAGACTCTTTAGCTTCCTTAAGAAGCACATCATGTGTCAAGAGAAGACCTTCAGGTTTTAAAACCCTTAGATACTCCATTACACATTTTTTCTTAGCTTGATCGGCTTGCATAGTCAGCATAGCTTCATTTATAACAATATCAAAACTAGCATCTTCATAAGGAAGTTTCATTGCATTAGCTCTTTCAAAACTGATTAAATGAGCAACACCCGCCTTTTCAGCAGATTTTTTTGCCACTTCTAAAGCTTGACCATCCATATCAACAGCAGTTATCTTACAACCAAAACGCTGTGCCAACTCAATTGCTGTAGTTCCCCTATTACAGGCAACCTCTAGTATTCTCTTTTCTTTTGAAAATCTTCCTTCTGCAATTAACCAATCTGTAGCACGTTTTCCACCTGGACGTAAGCGTTTTTTCCCCAGTTTTGCTAAAAACTTATGACCTGCTTCTGACATTTGAACACCTCTGTTTTTTCTTCATTATAACATAAAATGATATTATCTGACAATTCTAATCTATTATTTGATAAACTAGAATCAAAAGCATATAGTCTACCATGACTATAGCATAAATTTATTATTATCTCTCTAGTTCGAATCCATACTCCATAAAAATCAAAGAGCAAACTAGAAAGCTAGGCGCAGGTTGCTCAAAGCAGCGCTTTGAGTTTGTAGATAGAACTGACGAAGTCAGTAACATATATACAGCAAGCCGACGCTGATGTGGTTTGAAGAGATTTTTGAAGAGTATCAATTGCTCACCTAGTTTACTCATATAGGTCCACTAGTAGATAGTCCCTAAAGAGGAGTTGCAACTCAGATGAACGACATGCTCGTTGTACCCAAAAAAACGAGCACTTTCGTACTCGCCCTTGTTTATAAACTACTGATTAAAGTGAGTTTACGTCAACTTTGATACCAACACCTTGAGTAGTTGTGATAGTCAAGTTTGTTACGTAAGTTCCTTTAGCTGTAGCTGGTTTTGCTTTTTGGATTGTTTCGTTGAAAGCTTTGAAGTTTTCAACCAATTTTTCAGCTTCAAATGATACTTTACCGATGATTGCTTGAACGTTACCTGCACGGTCAGCACGGTAAGTGATTTTTCCACCTTTAGACTCTTCTACTGCTTTAGCAACATCCATTGTTACAGTACCAGTTTTAGGGTTTGGCATCAAGTTACGTGGTCCAAGGACACGTCCAAGACGTCCAACAAGAGCCATCATATCAGGTGTAGCGATAACTACGTCAAAGTCCAACCAACCGTCGTTGATTTTAGCAACAAGGTCATCTTCACCAACAAAGTCTGCACCAGCAGCTTTTGCTTCTTCAGCTTTTGCACCACGTGCAAAAACAAGAACTCGTGAAGTTTTACCAGTACCGTTTGGCAATACCATTGCTCCACGGATTTGTTGGTCAGCTTTTTTAACATCAATGTTCAAGTTGTAAGCAACTTCTACAGTTGCATCAAATTTTGCAAAGTTAGTTTCTTTTGCAAGTGCTACAGCTTCTTCTACGCTGTATGCTTTTGTGCTGTCGATTTTCTCAAGAGCAGCACGAAGTTGTTTGCTTTTTTTAGCCATTTTCTATTCTCCTTGTAAGTGGTTCAATCGATTTTCATCTCCCACGTCACTTCTCGAAATGATGAAGTCTTGCGGGTTATCAGTCTATTACTTTTCTTTTCCTACGTCGTTAAGTTCCCTTGCTGTACCCAAGTACAAGCATCAGTCACTTGCCTAGTATGAAAAGTAACTAATAGACTGCTGTGAGATTTTCTACTGTGTTATTGATTAGTCAACAACAGTGAATCCCATAGAACGAGCAGTACCTTCGATCATACGCATTGCAGACTCAACGTTTGCTGCGTTCAAATCTGGCATCTTAGTTTCTGCAATTTCTTGTACTTGTGCACGAGTAACTGTAGCAACTTTAGTTTTGTTAGGTGTACCTGATCCTTTTTCAACACCTGCAGCTTTTTTCAAAAGAACAGCAGCTGGTGGTGTTTTAGTGATGAAAGTAAATGATTTATCTTCGTAAACTGAGATAACAACTGGAATAATCATACCAGCTTGGTCAGCTGTACGAGCGTTGAACTCTTTTGTGAATCCCATGATGTTGATACCAGCTTGACCAAGAGCAGGTCCAACTGGTGGAGCTGGTGTAGCTTTACCAGCAGGGATTTGCAATTTTACAAGTTTTTCGACTTTTTTAGCCATTTTTAAATCCTCCTTTGTGGTTTTGGCGGTAATTAGAGATTTTTACCTCCCACAAGTATGCTTTTCACATACCTATCTATTATACACTATTTATCTGGAATTGCAAGAGAAAAGTTCATTTTTTATACTCAATAAAAATCAAAGAGCAAACTAGGAAGCTAGCCGCAGGCTGCTCAAAGTACAGCTTTGAGGTTGTGGATGGAACTGACGAAGTCAGCTCAAAACACTGTTTTGAGGTTGTGGATAGAACTGACGAAGTCAGTAACCATACGCACGGTAAGGCGACGCTGACGTGGTTTGAAGAGATTTTCGAAGAGTATTAATCGACGTAATCTCCGCCTTCAAACCCATAGTATTCTTCCAGACTGAGACCAGTCTCAGCAATTTCTTTAGCTTCTTTTCCGACATAACGAAGGTGCCATTCCTCAGCCATATAACCTGTTTCTTTTTCCTTACCTTTGAGATAACGGACAACAAAGCCATAATCAGCCGCGTAATCCAAAAGCCATTGAGCTGCTTTTTCTTCTGTCACCAATTCTCCATTTGTGCTAATCACATCAAAGGCCAAACCTGTTTGGTGTTCGCTATAGCCAGGACGGGCAGAGTAACGGTCAGCTGCCGCCTTCCCATCTTGGTTGACATAATCTTGATAGAGCTTGGTCTGAGTTTCATAACTTCTAAAACCACTATAATGGTCACTGATTGGGAATCCTGCCTCTTGCATGGCCTTGATGAGTTTGAGCAACTCTGCCTTGGCGGTTGGGTTTTCCCCTGGATTGTAGTCCTTAGACAATGGATAGTGTTTATTGGCTACGATGATTTCATCGTATTTTCCTTGGATACTGTAGTAGTCCCCTTTGTTGACCACTTCTGCTTTTTTCTGGGCAGCTCCTTGAGACTTACTTCCGACTGTTTCATCAGTTTTGGCTGTTTGTTCTGTCTTAGCTACTCCATCTTCATTTTTTGCTTTTTCTTGTGAACAAGCTGCTAGACTCAAGGCTAGCAAGGCTGTCAAGACAAGGTATCTTTTTTTCATTTTTACTCCTTTATTTCTAATAGTTTATCTAGTTCTGACGATAAACGTTTGACTAAGCTTTTAATCTCATCTGGTTTTGCTTGGCAGGTTTCTGAGGTCATTTCTTCAAAGGGAACCCACCAAACTGGCCCACGCCCCTTGAGACCGTGACCATTCATATCACCCGTCCGTCTAGGAAACAAATGCCAATGAAGATGAGCATCGCCATTTCCTAGCAGTTCGATATTCATTTTCTCAGCAGCAAAAGCCTTGGCAACTGCCTCTTGGACCAAACTCATTTCCTCTAGAAAACGGAGTCTCGTTTCCTTTTTCAAATGATGCAATTCGGTAACGTGTTCCTTAGCTAGAAAGAGACTATAGCCTGCAAAATACTGGTGATCTCCAATGACAAGATAGCCTGTTTCCAACTCTTTGACAAAATAGGGATTTTCTCTCTTCTTGATGAGCTCAATTCTCTGACATATAAGGCACATATTAGTCTACCAATGCGCTCTTAAGATAGGCATCAACCATACGTTCTGTTGCGATCACCGAGTCAATATGGGTACGCTCATAAGAATGGCTAGACTCGATACCAGCACCGAGAAGGGCGTGTTTAACCTCTGCCCCTGCAGACATGGCTGCTGAAGCGTCCGAACCATAAAATGGATAGATATCCAGCTTAAATGGAATATCTTTCTCTTTCGCCAAGGCAACCAAGTGTTGACGGAAGTCATAGTGATAAGGACCTGAAGCATCCTTGACACAGATAGACACTGTGTATTCGTCTGTCTGCTGGTCATCGCCCATAGCCCCCATATCCACAGCCAGATATTCTACTACCTGATCAGGAATATTAGAATTAGCCCCATGCCCCACTTCTTCAAAGACTGAAAAAGCAAAATGGGTTGTTACTGGCAACTCAATCTTCTCTTCCTTATAAATGCGAAGTAGGTTAAGCAAAATCGCTGCACTGACTTTATCATCCAAATGACGAGACTTGATAAAACCTGTCTCTGTCACGACAGTTCGTGGGTCAAAACTGATAAAATCACCGACCTCAATGCCAAGAGCACGAGTTTCTTTTTCATTGGTAACTTTTGCATCCAAACGCACTTCCATGTTGTCCTGCGTGCGTTCTGCAGTCCCCGCATCCTTGTAGACATGACAAGAAGTCTGGTGAATAAGGATGGTGCCTGATACTTTTTCACCTGTGCTAGCTACATGAACGGTACAGTTTTCTCCTTCAATCATGTTCCAAGGAAAGCCACCGATACGGTCCAATTTGAGACGGCCGTCTGGTTTGACAGCGCGAACAATAGCACCCAGCGTATCCACATGGGCAGTCACATAGCGTTGTTGTTCATCATTTTGACCTTTGATAGTTACATTGACACCGCCCTTGGCTGTGCGAATCGGTTGGTAACCGAAGCCTTCTAGAGTCTTTACTAAATAGTCCGAAATCTCACGAGTGAAGCCCGTTGGCGACGCAATGGCTGTTAGTTCTTTGATATATTCTACTGTTTGATTCATTTCTTCACCTCTTTTAATACCTATTATAACACATTTATCATCGGATAAAAAAAGAAAATCACTCCTGTAGACTTAGCTACAAAAGTGATTTCAGTGATTAATCCATTTCAAAAACATCGCTTTCTTGCTTGTTTGGTAAAACTAATGAGAGCAAGATTCCGACAATAGCTGGCACCAACCATGGAAGAGATGCCTTAGCAAAAGGAAGAGCGTTGACAAGATTTGCAAGAAACTCAACCTTAAATGAGCTTCCTAGTACGCTTGCAATAGCAATAGCTGTAACAACAGCAATTGTCAACTGCATACCTGGTTTTGAAAGGGCAACAAATTTGTTGACAATGACAATCATAACGATAGCAATCGTGATTGGGTACAAGATAACCAGTACTGGAATGGAGTACTTGATAATCGCATCAAGACCCAAATTGGCAATGGCAAATCCAATCAAGGTAAAGGCTGTCGCATAAACCTTGTAGCTGATTTGTGGGAAGCGTTCATTAAAGAACTCAGCTGTTGACACAATCAGACCAACTGTTGTTGTGAAGCAGGTTACGGTAACCATAGCTGCAAGGAAGAGTTGAGCTGTTGAGCCAAAGATTTCTTGAGTGGCTTGTGACAAGATGTAAACACCTGGTGTTCCACCCTTCATCGCTTCAGCTGGTACTGGGAAATGATTCCCAAGGAAGCCTAAACCGATGTAAAGAGCGCTGAAGGCAAGGGCAACAACGATACCAACAACCCAAATGGTTGAAATGTATTCTTTCTTACTTGAAAATCCAAGTTGTTTCAAGGTTTGAACTGCGATTACACTGAAGGCAACTGAGGCAAGAGCATCCAAGGTATTGTAACCTTCTAGGAAACCTGTACCAAAGGCAGAAGCTTGATAAGCAGCTGAGGCAGCTTGAGGACTTGTTCCACCATATTTGATAGCTCCCAGAACAACCAAGATGACAATCAAGATTGCAAAGACTGGTGTTAAAATACGGCCGATACGGTCCAAGATTTTAGATGGATTAAGCGAAATTAAATAGGCTGCTGCAAAATACAGAACCGTAAAAACAATCAAACCAAGACCTTTATTGGCATCCGACAAAAGAGGCTTAATCCCTACTTCGTAAGCTGTTGTAGCTGTACGTGGGATAGCAAAGAATGGACCGATTGACAAGTAAAGAACTGAGAGGTAAAGAGTCGCAAACCAGGGCGCTATCTTTGTTGAAATCTCGTAGATATATCCTTTAGGATTTAACGTTCCAATAATCAGAGTCAAGACGGCGATACCGACGCCTGAAAAGACAAAACCTGCGATGGCAGGAAGAAAATGTTCTCCAGATAGAGCAC
>CAUQNI010000013.1:0-53503 GCA_963519555.1 uncultured bacterium | reverse complement strand
GTTCATTTCATCTATTCTGCACCCTTTACCGCCTCAACTGCACAAAAAAGAGAGGACATGCCTCTCTCGGGGTTATAATTCTGCAATTTGGTTTAGGTTTACTTCTGCTACTGTGTCATTACCAAACATAGAGATAATCATTTTCACTTTGTTATTATCAATCTCTGTAATTTTACCAGTATAGTCTGCAAAAGCACCATCAATAATACGTACAGTTTGACCAACCTCAACATCGAAATCAAATTCTTGAACAGTTTGTCCCATAGATATCAAAATGTCACGAATTTCTTGTTCCAATAATGGAGTTGGTTTCGATCTGTTCCCGTGTGATCCGACAAATCCTGTAACGTTCGGAGTGTTTCGAACAACAAACCAAGCTTCATCTGTCATGACCATTTCTACAAGAACATAACCTGGAAAACGATTTTCTTCTACTTCTTTTCTCTTTCCATTTTTTTCAACTTGCACTGTTTGTGTTGGAATTTCAACACGTAGAATATTATCCAACATATTGTAGGTTTGTGCACGTTGTAATAGATTTTCTTTTACCTTATTTTCATAACCAGAATAAGTTTGTAAAACAAACCACCCTTTATCAAAACTATCCATGATATTTCCTTTCATAAATAGAAGATTTCTAGTGTAATTAACTCCACTAATCTTCTAAAAAATGTTAATAAATCGAATCAAACCTGAAACAATCAACTGGTCAAAAATGTAAATAATCACAACAAAGAAAGCAGTGTATTCCATGATAGAACGAAAATCTCTCCAGCTTTCCTTGCGAGTTGGCCATGTTGTGTCTTTAAGAAGTCTAAAAATATCTCCAATAAAACGCATCGCTCTCTCCTATCTCGTTTCTCTGTGTGTAGTGTACTTACCACAATGCTTACAAAATTTATTTACTTCTAGTCGTGTTGGCTTGGGGTTTCCGCTGATCTTGATTGAATAGTTTCTAGAACCACAAACCGCACAAGCTAGGCTTGCTTTTTTTAGTGCCATAACGCCTCCATCTTATCTATTATAACAAGAAAGCTAGGCTTTGACAAGCATCTTAGCGAAATAGATTGACTACCGAATCCCATATTGTTTGAGCCTTTTCCTTAATCTTCGCATCTGAGATAGCCCGGCTAGCCTCATCTACTAGACTTTGCGCACGTCCTCGAATATCAGACAAATTATCATCTGTCTGGCTATTATCATTGCTTTGTACTTGTCTTTTTGTGTTAGCTGGTGCAATTCCGTTTTTCTTATATGCGTTTTCAACTGTAAAGGTACTTCCTGGCGTATAAGGTAAAATGGTATTTGCAATATTTCTAAAGACATGGGCCGCACCGTTTGAAGTAGATCCTGCTAGATAGTGATTTTCATCAGTGGTCGGAAAACCAAGCCAATGACTAATCACCACATCCGGAGTATAACCAATCACCCACTGGTCACTTGTGTACTCCGGATTGAAAACTGCTTCAGTTGTTCCAGTTTTCCCTGCCATGACATAGTCTGCAGGCGATGAACTAATACCGGTACCGTTGGTGAATGTCCCCAACATCATACTAGTCATCTTGTCAGCTACAGCTTTATCAATCACTCGTTTTTGTGAATTTTTATGACTCGCAATAACCTGACCACTAGCATTTTCAATTCTACTAATAAAATGAGCTTCCGGCATTAAACCTTCATTAGCAAAGGCAGCATATGCTTGAGCCATTTGAAGAGGATTGGTTTCGACACCGCTTCCTAAAGCGACACCAAGAACACGGTCAACCTTTTCCATGTTGAGTCCAAATTTTTCGCCTGCCTCAAAAGCCTTATCAACACCCAAATCATTAACAGTAGCAACAGCAGGTAGATTAAGCGATTCTGCCAAGGCTTGATACATGGGAACTTCTCGACTCGTTTTGATTCCTGCATAGTTATCAACCTTATAGCTGTCGTACCGCATGGTATGGTTATCCAACTGCTTATTCAAAGCCCAACCTGCTTCAACTGCTGGCGTATAAACAACTAAAGGCTTAATTGTAGAACCAGGGCTACGTTTTGATTGAGTTGCATAGTTGAAATTCCGGAATCCAGTTTTATCATTATCAGCAACTTGACCGACAACTCCACGAACTCCCCCTGTTTTCGGTTCAAGAACTACACTTCCTGATTGAGCAAATGTTCCATCCTCTGCCCTCGGAAATAACGATGTGTTTTCATAAACAACCTGCATATTTGCTTGGTAATTTTGGTCCAGCTCTGTGTATATACGGTAACCATTATTTACGATTTCTTCCTCTGTTAGATTATACTTAGAAACGGCTTCATTAACCACCGCGTCAAAATAGGAAGGGTAGCGGTAATCTGAGATTTTTCCTTCATACTTATCTTGCAATTGCGAAGTCATATCCACTTCTGCAGCTTCGGTTTCTTGGTTTTTATCAATGTAACCCGCTGCAGCCATATTTTGCAAGACAGTGTCGCGCCGATTGGTAGAATCTTCTACAGAATTCAAGGGGTTATACAGTTCCGGTCCTTTGAGCATCCCTGCCAGCGTCGCAGCTTGACCCAAACTCACTTCTGATGCAGAAACTCCAAAGTATTTCTTACTCGCATCTTCTACACCCCACACACCATTTCCAAAATAGGCGTTGTTAAGGTACATGGTTAAAATCTGATCCTTACTATATTTTTTTGTTAATTCTAAGGCAAGGAAAAATTCTTTTGCTTTTCTCTCGACAGTTTGATCCTGTGACAAATAGGCATTTTTAGCCAGCTGTTGGGTAATAGTAGATCCACCACCTGAACGACCAGCAGTGACAATCGCCAAGAAGAAACGACCATAGTTAATCCCGTCATTTTTATAGAAAGAACGGTCTTCTGTCGCAATAACAGCATTCTGCAAGTTTTTACTGATGTCAGTCAGTTCAACGTAGGTTCCCTTTTGACCAGACAAGGCACCTGCCTCTTTTTCTTCACGGTCAAAAATGAGAGTCCGAGTTTTCAAGGCATTTTGCAAATCATTGACATTTGTTGACTTGGCTACAGCAAACAAATAGGTTCCAACTAGCAAGCCTGCACTCAAACCTAGTATAAGGACAATCTTTGTTAGATGATAGCGACGCCAGAATTTTCGAATCGGACCCACTTGGGCTAATTTTTTTCTATCACTACGAGAGCGACGCAAGCTAGTCGAATCAGAATCCTCTAGTTCGCTTGTTTCTTTTTTAAAAAGAGAAAGAAATTTCTCGAATAATTTATCTAATTTCATGCGTTTATTTTATCATCTTCATCATAGGAAGACAAGAATTTAGCTATTTCCTATCCAAATAGGGCTTTTTTTGTTACAATATCTGTATGAAATTCACATTTACATTACCCGCTTCTTTGCCTCAAATGACGGTGAAGCAATTACTAGAGGAGCAACTCCTCATCCCTAGAAAAATCCGTCATTTTTTGAGAATCAAGAAACATATTTTGATAAACCAAGAAGAAGTTCACTGGAACGAGATGGTAAATCCTGGAGATGTTTGCCAGTTGACTTTTGACGAGGAAGATTATCCTAAAAAGGCAATCCCTTGGGGCAACCCAGACTTAGTTCAGGAAGTTTATCAAGATCAACACTTGATTATTGTAAACAAACCCGAGGGGATGAAAACGCATGGTAATCAACCAAACGAAATTGCTCTTCTTAACCATGTCAGTGCCTATGTTGGCCAGACCTGTTATGTCGTTCACCGTCTAGACATGGAAACCAGTGGTTTAGTCCTCTTTGCCAAAAATCCTTTTATCCTCCCCATTCTCAATCGCTTACTAGAGAAAAAAGAGATCTCTCGGGAATACTGGGCACAGGTCGACGGACATATCAACAGCAAAGAACTTGTTTTCAAAGACAAAATCGGGCGTGATCGCCATGATTGCAGAAAACGAATAGTTGATAGAAAAAATGGGCAAACTGCTGAAACGCATGTAAGCAGATTAAAGAAATTTCCAAATCAGACTACCCTTGTCCGTTGCAAATTAAAGACAGGGCGAACCCATCAAATCCGTGTCCACCTTTCTCATCAAAACTTTCCTATCTTGGGCGACCCTCTCTATAATAGTAAATCAAAGACAAGTCGGCTTATGCTTCATGCCTTCCGACTTTCCTTTACCCATCCACTTACATTAGAAAAATTAAACTTCACTGCCCTCTCGAATACTTTTGAAACAGAATTAAAAAAGAATGGATGATTGTGTCATCCATTTTTTCCACATAAGAAAAGCAAGACCAGAGGCCTTGCTTTTTATCGACTCAAGAATTATTTAGCGATTTTTGCGAAGTATTCAAGAGTACGAACAAGTTGTGCGGTGTATGACATTTCGTTGTCGTACCATGATACAACTTTAACCAATTGTTTACCGTCAACGTCAAGAACTTTAGTTTGAGTTGCGTCAAACAATGAACCGTAAGACATACCTACGATATCTGAAGATACGATTGGATCTTCTGTGTAACCGTATGATTCGTTTGAAGCTGCTTTCATAGCTGCGTTTACTTCATCAACAGTAACGTTCTTTTCAAGAACTGCTACCAATTCAGTAACTGATCCAGTTGGAGTTGGAACGCGTTGTGCAGATCCGTCAAGTTTACCGTTCAATTCTGGGATTACAAGACCGATAGCTTTTGCAGCACCAGTTGAGTTAGGAACGATGTTTGCAGCACCAGCGCGAGCACGGCGAAGGTCACCACCACGGTGTGGTCCGTCAAGGATCATTTGGTCACCAGTGTAAGCGTGGATAGTAGTCATCAATCCTTCAACAACACCAAAGTTGTCTTGAAGAGCTTTAGCCATTGGAGCCAAGCAGTTTGTAGTACATGAAGCACCTGAGATAACTGTTTCAGTACCGTCAAGAACGTCGTGGTTAGTGTTGAATACAACTGTTTTAACGTCGTTTCCACCAGGAGCAGTGATAACAACTTTTTTAGCTCCACCAGCGTGCAAGTGTTTTTCAGCAGCTGCTTTCTTAGCAAAGAAACCAGTAGCTTCAAGAACGATTTCTACACCGTCGTTAGCCCAGTCGATTTGTTCTGGATCACGTTCAGCAGAAACTTTGATGAATTTACCGTTAACTTCGAATCCACCTTCTCTAACTTCAACAGTACCGTCGAAACGACCTTGAGTTGTGTCGTATTTCAACAAGTGTGCAAGCATAACTGGATCTGTAAGGTCGTTGATACGAGTAACTTCAACACCTTCTACGTTTTGGATACGACGGAAAGCAAGACGACCGATACGTCCGAAACCGTTAATACCAACTTTAACTACCATTAGTGATTTCCTCCTTATGAAAATCATGAAATTTTTATTGTGAAAAGAGTAACTTGAATCACTACAAATCACCTTTCAACAAACCTATTATATAACTATTTAAGTTTAATTGCAAGTACGGGCATTGTTTTTCTATGTTTGTTTCTTTTTGGGAGACGATAACCTAGTAACACACTTGACTATTCATAGCGTAACGATTCTACAGGATCCATTTTACTAATTTTACGCGCTGGGAAGTAAGCTGATACATAACCAAGCAAAAGAGCGAAAGCTAGAGTTCCTAAAATAGATAGAGGATTTAATTCAAAAACCTTCGTGATGGATGGGTAAAAGTGATTTACAATCGCATTCGCCAAACTTCCCACCCCTTGTGCAACCAAAAATGCCAGCAGCAAGGCGATCCCTACAATCCAGATAGCCTCGTAAATAAAAATCCCTTTGACATCACGATTTTGATAACCAACTGCCTTCATGACACCTATTTCCTTAGAACGTTGCATGATATTGATGTAAATGATGATACCAATCATGACCGCTGCTACCACAATAGCCTGTGATGAAAGTACAATCAACAATCCCTGAATGACACGAATAAAAGTAATCACAATATCAAGAACCTTCTGTTGAGAAAGAACAGTATACTTCTTGTTTTTCTGCAATTCTTCTGTTATCGCTTTTGTTTGTGATGGATCTTTAAGTTCCAAGATAAAATAAGATACAGCTTTTGTAAATCCAGCCTCTTTCAAAATCGTTTCCATTTGATGAGACGGCATGAAACTGTTGCTGTCCTCCATGTCATCTTCATCATTGATTACACGTACAATCTTCGTTTGAAATTGAGCAGTCTTACTAGCTTCAGCAGCATTTTCTACAATGCTTGCTGAGACTGATTTGCCAATAACATCATTAGCTGTCAGATTGTTTCCTGTCTGTTCATTCCAATTTTTTAGTAAGCTGATTGGAATCGTTAAGCCCTGTTCATTTGTATCAGTATAGAGGGATCCAGCTACCACTTTGTCCTTTTCATTACTACTAACAGAAATACTTGTATCCTCATAGAGACTCACTACTTGAGCATAAGAAGGCATCGTTTGACTCAGATCCATTTCTTGCCCATCTATAGTAATATTTGACATGGTCATCCCAAAAGGACTCTCCAAATATTTAATAGCTTCTTTCCCAACTGTATCCGTGATATAGTTCTTATCGTCTTGGTTCAAAAAGCCTCGTCCAACATTTTTTGTGTTTAAAGCAATCTGAACTTGAGAAGGAATTTGACCTCCATTCGTATTTTCATCAATCATCGAAATCAAAGCATTTCCCAAGCCGAAAGAAATTAAGACTCCTACAAAACCGATTGAGGTTGCTAGCGCAATCAATAAGTTACGCCACTTTCTTTCCATAAAGTTATTTAAAGAAAGTTTGAATTTATTTTTCAATGATAATCCTTTATTTTTTGACTTCTTCAACGACTTCACCATCCTTCATTTTGATAATCACATCTGCATATTCAGCAACTTCTGGATTATGGGTTACAATCAATACTGTTTTTCCTGTTTGGGCTAAATTTTTAAATACTTCCAATACCATTTCTTGGGATTGAGAATCCAGCGAACCCGTTGGCTCATCTGCTACAATCATATCAGGCTGATTTACCAAAGCACGCGCGATCGCTACGCGTTGCTTTTGCCCGCCAGAAAGCTGTTTAACATTTTTAGCCATAAAAGGCTCCATGCCCAAGTTACTTAATTGCTCCTTTGCAATCATTGTCATCTCCCTGTCAGATAAATCTTTGACATAGAGAGGTAATTTGACATTGTCCAAGACAGACTGATGAGGAATGAGGTTAAAGTTTTGAAACACAAATCCAATCTTATCTTTACGAAATTGAGTTAGTTCAATCTCTGATAAGTCACGGAGGGATTCCCCTTTAAACTCTAAATCTCCTTCATATTGTCTATCTAAACCACTGATAATGTTTAGCAAGCTAGTTTTGCCACAGCCTGATGGACCGTAAATCGCTGTAATTTTACCTTTTGCAATCTGCAGGTTAATATTTCTTAGAGCCTGTTCTTGATGTTTACCGTCCAAGGCGTAAAACTTTGAAATATTTTTAATGGATAAAATGGACATTCTTTCCCCCTTGTTTAAAGCTGTTATCATCATACATCGTACTGATAGAAAATTCTTCAAGTTGATTGACCCTATAGGCCTACTACTTAGAATTTTCTCTCTATTGCCTAGTTTGCTTCTGGATGTATATCAAGTAAAATTCATTGTAACAAAAAAGCGGCATTCCCTCAATGACAGAAATGTCACCCCTATATATAATTTAACGATATCTTTCTACATCTTCGCTCCATTCATTATCTAAACTAAGGATTAACTGCTCATTACCAAACATCCTAGCCATCATTTTTGCTTCTTCATACTTTTGTTTTGCTGTATCATAATCAGTCTGAATATAATATTTCCATTCGACCATAAGTACAATCGGTTGCTTTTGAAAATCTCGTGTTTTTTCAGAAATCCAATTAAGTTTTTCCACAGCTAACTTAAATAACTCTAAATCATTCAATAATTCACAACTTCCTAGCCCTGCAAATAACACATCACGAACAAGAAATAAATCGTCTGTACCGCTATTTTCTACGTTATTACACACTTTTTGAAACATTAATTGAAGTTTCTGCTGTTCGCTAATAGATAACTGTCCTTTTTTTATATTTTCTAAATAACTACACAAAAAATACAATCTAATTTTTAAAAGATCTGAAAAGGAAAATTCTCTTTGATTCCATAGTTCCTCAAAAGATTCATCTAAAAGCGCTATTCCATACTGTTCATTATCCGTCGCTCTCACTTCATCTATTGCTTGAAGACAATCCACTATCATCTTCTCATCACGTGGCAAATCATCATAAAAATTCTCAAAAATCTCATCGAAATATTCTTCCTTCTGCTCCTGCAACTCCTTGTCTCCGTAGTCAGGATGATGAAGAAGAAAGTATTTTAATTCTTGGTAACGTTTCGGTAATTCCTTATAGTCTGGCATCAAGACATAGGACGGAATTTCTAATCTATCTGCAATGTATTCTAGTGTTTTTATCGTCGGGCGAAATTCTCCTTTTTCGATCCTCACCAACTGACGCACTGATAATTCAGACTCATCCCCACAAAAAACTGGACGACTAAGTCCTTTCTCCTCTCTAAGGATTCGTACCTTCTCTCCTAATTCATTCACTTCTCTTTACCTCTAGGATCATTCCAAAAACTTTGATAACCAAACAAACATATGCATTTATTATAACATTTTATCAAAAAATGTACAAAAAGAGACATTCCCTATAACAGAAATGTCACTCCTATAAATCATTTAACAATACCTTTCTAAGTCTTCGCTCCATTCATTATCTAAACTAACGATTAACTGCTCATTGCCAAACATCCTCGCCATCATTTTTGCTTCTTCATACTTTTGTTTGGCTGTTTCATAATCCGTCTGAATATAATATTTCCACTCCACCATCAAGACAATCGGTTGTTTTTGAAAATCTCGTGTTTTTTGTCCTATTTTATTCAAGGTCTCGACTGCCCTCTTAAAATAATGAAACAGCCCCATAATTTCTATACAAGCTAAAGAAGCTAACAAGGAATCTCTAAGTAAGTCCAAACAATCGAACTCTATCTTATCAACCTGAGAACTTAATTTATCATGAAAACAAAGAATGGTTTCATACTCAGATTCTTTTATCTCACCCACATTTAAACCATCCATTAACTGACAGTTGAAATACAGTCTCAATTTCAACAATTCCTCAGCCCTATATACATCTCTGGATAGTAAGTCTTGAAGACTGTCCTCAATCACACTGCTTCCATATAAGGAATTACTAGTCGCTCTCACTTCATCTATTGCTTGAAGACAATCCACTATCATCTTCTCATCACGTGGCAAATCATCATAAAAATTCTCAAAAATCTCATCGAAATATTCTTCCTTTTGTTCCTGCAACTCCTTGTCTCCATAGTCAGGATGATGTAAAAGAAAGTACTTTAATTCTTGGTAGCGTTTAGGCAATTCCTTATAGTCTGGCATCAAGACGTAGGACGGAATTTCTAATCTATCTGCAATATATTCTAGTGTTTTTATCGTCGGGCGAAATTCTCCTTTTTCAATGCGCACTAACTGACGGACTGATAATTCGGACTCATCCCCGCAAAAAACTGGGCGACTAAGCCCTTTCTCCTCTCTTAAAAGTCGCACTTTATCCCCTAACTCATTTATCTTGTTCATTTGCCCCTCGCATGATTATAAAAGATTTGATTTTCAAACAAATATATGCGATGATTATACCATTTTTCAAATAGAATTACAAAAAAGAGACAGGAAATTCCTGCCTCTAGGCTGATAACAATTATTTACGACGTCCAGGTCTTTCTTTGTAACCATAGTAAGAATCTTCGATGATTTCTTGCATGTGGTCAACCATTGGAAGACGTGGGTTAGCTGGTGAACATTGATCTTCATAAGCAAGGAAGGCCAATTCACGAGAATGTTCTTTCCATTCTTTTTCATCGATTCCTTGTGCTTTGAAGTTCATTTGGATACCTACGCGCTCACCAAGTTCGTAGACAGCTTTTGCGTAAGATTCCACACCTTCTTCTGGAGTAGAAGCTGGAAGTCCAAGCATGCGTGCGATATCTTGGTATTTTTCATCTGCACGGTAGTAGTTGTACTTAGGCCATGTTGCTGTCTTAGCTGGACGTGTACCGTTATAGCGGATGACGTATGGAAGCAAGATAGCATTAGTACGACCGTGGATTGTGTGGAATTGCGCACCAATCTTATGGGCCATTGAGTGAGAAATACCTAGGAAGGCATTAGCAAAGGCCATACCAGCAATCGTTGAAGCGTTGTGCATTTTCTCACGTGAATGGAAGTCTGCATTCTTAACCGAGCTTTCAAGGTTTTCGAATACAAGCTTGATGGCTTGAAGTGCCAAACCGTCAGTGTAGTCGCTAGCCATTTGTGATACGTAAGCTTCAGTCGCGTGAGTCAAGACGTCCATACCAGTATCCGCAGCAACAAATCCAGGAACTGTCAATACCAAAGCAGGGTCTACGATTGCCACAGTTGGTGTCAATGAGTAGTCAGCGATTGGGTATTTACGATTGTTTGCTTTATCAGAGATAACGGCAAATGGTGTTACTTCAGATCCTGTACCAGATGTAGTTGGGATTGCGATGAATTTAGTCTTCTTACCAAGCAATGGGAACTTGAAGGCACGTTTACGGATATCCATGAATTTTTGAACAAGATCACGGAAGTCCACTTCTGGTTGTTCGTAGAAGAGCCACATTACTTTAGCGGCATCCATTGGAGATCCACCACCAAGAGCGATGATTGTATCTGGTTTGAAGGCGCGCATGATTTCAGTACCACGGTTTACAGTTGTGATATCTGGATCTGGTTCTACATCAGCAAAGATTTGGTAAACAACCTTATTGCGACGAAGGTCAAGTTGTTCGATGATACGATCAAGGAAACCAAGCTCTACCATGGCATGGTCAGTAACGATCATGACACGTTCAACGTCACGACATTTTTGAAGGTATTGAATTGAATCACGTTCAAAGTATGTTTTTGAAGGAAGTTTCATCCATTGCATGTTATTTCTCCGTCTTCCGACTTTTTTGATATTCAAGAGGTTAATGGCACTAACGTTATCCCCAACTGAGTTGCGTCCGTAAGAACCACATCCGAGTGTCAATGATGGCAAGAAGGCATTGTAAACGTCCCCGATACCACCGAAAGTAGAAGGTGAGTTACAGATAACACGAATAGCTTTAACAGCTTTACCAAATTCTTTAGTCAATTCTTCGTCAGCTGTGTGGATGGCTGCTGAGTGTCCAAGACCGTTAAATTCAACCATTTGACGAGCCTTAGTAATACCATCTTCACGACTTTCAGATTTCAAAACTGCGATAACTGGTGACAATTTTTCACGAGTCAATGGCTCATTTTCACCAACTTCTTTACATTCTGCAGCAAGAATGTTTGTTCCTTCTGGAACTGTAAATCCTGCTTGTTCTGCAATCCAAGTTGCTGGTTTACCAACGATGTCAGCGTTCAATTTTGCACCAGCACAGTTTTTGCTGTTTGCTTTCACGCCGAAGCAGAATTCTTCAAGAAGTGCTTTTTCTTTCTTGTTTACAAAGTAAGTGTGATAAGATTTGAACTCTGCTACAAATTCATCGTAAATTTCTTTATCAATGATAACCGCTTGTTCAGAGGCACAGACCATACCGTTATCAAATGATTTAGACATGACGATATCGTGTGCAGCTTGGCGGATGTTTGCTGATTTTTCAACATAAGCTGGAACGTTTCCGGCACCTACCCCAAGAGCTGGTTTACCACATGAGTAAGCCGCCTTAACCATGGCATTACCACCAGTTGCAAGGATTGTTGCAATGCCTTCGTGGTTCATCAATGCACTAGTTGCTTCCATAGATGGTTGAGTAATCCATTGCACACAGTTTTCAGGAGCACCAGCTGCGATAGCTGCATCGCGGACGATACGTGCTGCATGAGCAGATGATTCTTGTGCTGATGGGTGGAAGGCAAAAACGATTGGATTACGTGTCTTCAATGAAATCAATGATTTGAAGATTGCTGTTGATGTTGGGTTTGTTGTAGGAGTAATACCACACACAACACCGACTGGTTCAGCGATGAGAGTCAATCCTGTCACATCGTCTTCTTCGATAACGCCAACTGTCTTAGTGTGACGCATATTGTTTACTACGTGTTCACAAGCAAACAAGTTCTTAGTTGCCTTATCTTCAAATACACCACGTCCTGTTTCTTCAAAGGCATGTAAAGCCAATTCTCCGTGGGCATCCAAAGCTGCTACTGACGCTTTGGCTACAATATAGTCGACTTGCTCTTGATCCAATTTACGCATTTCTTCAAGGGCAACGAGAGCTTTTTGCACCAAACCATCGACATGCTTTTCAGCAACGAGTTTCTTTTCCTCTGGGGTCACAGTTTTTTTATCAGCCATATTTTCCTCCATAGCTTTCAAGGATCAAATCCTTTGTTAATTTTTTCACAAGTTTATTATAACGCATTATTTATGTTTTGTAAACAGTTTCATAAACATTTCACAAAGAATTTTTAGTTGTTTGTGAAATGTTTCTCATTATCTTTACTTATCAAGTCTTTTCTTCATAGTTTGTGAAATTTATTTCAAATATTTTTTTATTTCACAAACTTGGTTGTAAGAGGAGGTGGAAAGGAAAGGATTTACAGGTAAACGCTTACTTTGGAGTTCTAACAATACCTCCTTTGATAAGGAGGCTTTATTTTTGTTGAAAAACGCCTTGTTTAAAAGTCCCTTCATAAACGACTTCTTGTTCTGTTGTTAGTTTTCCTTTTCCTTCAGCCTGGCCATTTACAAAATCACCTTCGTAGGTCCAGCCTTCTTTAGATTGAAAGGTACCTTTTCCGTTGAAGGATCCGTTGTTGAAACCACCTGTATATTGGTCCCCATTTTGGAAGGTAATGGTGCCTTGGCCATTCATTTTACCACGGACAAGACTGCCGTCATAAACAATCGTTCCATTATCCAGTTTTAAGACACCTTTTCCAGGAATATTTAGAAAAAAGACAAGTACAGCACAGAAAACAATGGTAACTACTGCTAAAAGCTCTAAACGTGGACGAGTCAGATAGACACGATACTTGTCGTAAAAATTCTTAAGATTTTCCACCTTCACTCTCCTTTTCTAAACGTTCTAACCAAGCTTGACACCCCTCTTGAACACGCTGATAGGTCTCCTCAAAATTCCCTGTATACCAAGGATCTGGGACACTTTCAGATGCGAATGAGTAAATCTTATCTTGCAATCCTCCTGGACACATCTGACGTAAGTCAGAAACATTTGAAGCATCCATTCCGATAATATAATCAAAGTCTTCAAAATCTTTCTTACTAATCTGAAGCGATGTCTTGTTCTTGTCATAAGGAATCTCATATTGTCGAAAAATCCCTTGAGTACCCTTATGAATCGGATTACCATGTTCCCAAGAGGACGTCGCTCGACTTTGGATTTCGTAATTAACTGTCATTGATTTCATAACAAACTCGGCCATAGGGCTACGGCAAATATTTCCCAAACAGACAAAGACTAGTTTTTTCATCCCATTTCCTTTCTTTTATAGAAAAACGGGAGTTCGTAATCCCGTCTTATTTTTCAATTGCGCCTTCTAGTGAAGCAGTTTCTTTCAGCGGTAATACGGTCTTGATAGCAGCTAGTTCAAAAGTCAAGTAAACTCCATCTACATCAAGAACAATTGTTTTCTTTTCCGTATCTACTTCATCGACCGTTCCGTAAAGTCCACCGATTGTAATAACTTCATAGCCTTTTTGTAGTTTATTCAAGCTTTCCATACGTTTTTGCGCTTGTTTCTTTTGAGAGCGTTGCGTAAAGAACATCAAACCCACCATAAGGACTAGCATGATTAAAAATGTATAATTTGGATTCATTAGTTTCTCCTTTGTCTTTTACATAGGACTACTATATCAAATTTCAGCTACTTTTACAAGATTGTACCTTGCTTTTCTAGCAAGAAAAAATCAGAGCTTGCGCCCTGATTTTTAGGATTATTTCAAGTTTTGAACGACTTTTACAAGATTTTCTACAGTAAAGCCATATTCTGCCAATACTTTTGGTGCTGGAGCAGAAGCTCCAAAGGTATCAATACCAAGAACGGCACCATCTAGTCCAACATATTTGTACCAGTTTTGAGTTGCACCCATTTCGACTGCAACACGACGGCGAACTGCATTTGGAAGGATTTCTTCCTTGTAAGCTGCATCTTGTTTATCAAAGACATCTGTAGATGGCATGCTGACTACGCGGACTTTTGCGCCTTGACTAGCCAATTCTTTGGCAGCTGAGACAGCAAGATTGACCTCTGAACCTGTCGCAATCAAGATAGTATCAAAGTCTGCTGCATTTTCATAGACAACATAGGCACCTTTTGCAACCTTGCCAAAGTCTGTTCCCTCTTCGACAGTCAAGTTTTGACGGGTCAAGACAAGGGCTGCTGGTGTTTTCTCACTTGTCACTGCAAGGTACCAAGCAGCTTGAGTTTCACGCGCATCTGCTGGACGGAAAACATTTAGATTTGGCATAGCACGAAGACCTGCTAAATGTTCAACTGGTTCGTGAGTTGGACCATCTTCCCCAACTGCAATAGAATCGTGGGTAAAGACATAAGTCACAGGAAGTCCTTGCAAGGCTGACAAGCGGACAGCTGCCTTCACATAGTCAGAGAAGACGAAGAAAGTACCACCGTATACACGAAGTCCACCGTGAAGGGCCATCCCGTTCAAGATCGTTCCCATTGCAAATTCACGAACACCAAACTGAATGTTACGGTTCAAGCGATTAGCATCATCTTGAAGTCCATCAGTCTTGATATAAGTCATGTTTGAGTGAGCAAGGTCAGCTGAACCTCCTAAGAAGGTTGGCAACTTAGCAGCTACAACATTCAAGGCATCTTGGCTCGAGTTACGAGTTGCTTGAGAGAAGCCGTTTTCTAAGGCTGGGAAGTCTGCCGGAGTCACTTCAACTGGATCACGTCCATCAATGATAGCTTCTACTTCTGCAGCCAATTCTGGATGCGCTTCTTTATAGTCAGCAACTAATTTTGTCCAAGCTTGATAAGCTGATACGCCACGGTCTGCAACATTTTCTTTGAAATCAGCATATACTTGCTCTGGAATTTCAAATGGTTCATAGTCCCAACCGAGTGCTTGGCGAGTTGCTGCAGTTTCATCTGCTCCAAGAGGGGCACCGTGTACAGCATTAGTTCCTTGTTTGTTTGGAGAACCGTATCCAATAACCGTCTTCACTTCAATCAAAGATGGTTTGCCTGAAGCTTTAGCTGTTTCGATAGCAGCATGGATTGCTTCTAAATCTGTTCCATCTTCAACCAATGCAGTATGCCAACCGTAGGCATTGTAACGGTCACGAACACTTTCTGTAAAGGAATCCTTTGTCTCACCATCCAAGTTGATGTCATTTGAATCATAAAGGACAACCAACTTGTCTAGTTTTTGCAAGCCTGCGTATGAAGCTGCCTCACTTGAGACACCTTCCATCAAGTCTCCATCTCCACAGATAACGTAAGTATAGTGGTCAAAGATATTGTAGCCTTCACGGTTATATTTGGCTGCCAAGAAACGTTCTGCCTGGGCAAAACCAGTGGCAGTTGAAATCCCTTGACCTAAAGGACCTGTTGTAGCATCAATTCCTGCTGTATGGCCAAATTCTGGGTGACCTGGTGTTTTTGAACCCCATTGACGGAAACTCTTGATTTCATCCATGCTGACATCTTCAAAACCAGAAAGGTGAAGAAGGGCATAAAGGAGCATTGAACCATGACCTGCTGAAAGAATAAAGCGGTCGCGGTTAATCCAGTTTGGTTGAGCTGGATTGATACGAAGTTGTTTTGTAAAGAGGCTGTAAGCCATCGGAGCTGCTCCCATAACCACACCTGGGTGACCTGAGTTAGCTTTATTAATGGCGTCAATACCTAGGAAACGAATTGCATTAACAGATAGATTTGACATAGAATTTCCTTTCTATTTGAGGTGATTATTGAATCACACATTCTATCTTACTATTATATGAAAAAATACATAGAATAGCAATTAAACAATTCGACGCTAGATAAGTCATCTATTTTCTACTCTCTGGTCGCCTGATAGTAGAGAAATAAGCGCTCATAAGCTTCATCTAATTTTTCTAAAATCACTTCTAATGATTGATTTTCAATAAAAGAAACATCTGCTTTAACTAACACTTTGCGAACTTCCTGATTGGATAGTTTATTTCTTAAAATTTGACGGTTCCCCTCAGTAGCCTCCCACCGTTGACTTTGACCATCAGAGTAGGATAGATAATAAATCCCTTCTACCACTGGAACTTCTAGGACCTTGGCCTGCTTGCCTAGAGTTTGCTCATCCTTCTTACGCTCGATGAAACTGACTTCTAGTGAGACTCCAAAATCAGAAGGAATTCCATATAAACGTAAGGCCATCATAGGTTCTGTCACTTGTCCGTCTCTCTGTAAATAAACCCAAAAATGTGGTCGCAAACGCTGTGCCTGATTCATCCACTGGCTAGTCTGTTGTAGTTGCCATTCTGGATGAGTTGCTTGAAAGGTTTTGGCCAATTCTGTGAAAGCCTTTCGGGTCTCTTGACCTTTATGACGCAATTCCAGCATCTTCTCTCGCTCTTCTCCCGCTTTATCAGGATTACGGTACTGGAAACCTGCAAAATCTAAATAGTCTCTTATCTTATTCAACATCCGTTCAACCTCCTCTAGCTAGCAAAAAATCAGGATAAACCTGATTTTACTTATTCTGTATCTACAACGACATAGCGATTTGGCTCGTCACCTTCAGAGTAACTAGTCACACCATCCATACGTGAAATAATACGGTGGATAATCTTGCGTTCACTATTTGACATAGGATCTGTCTGATGGCTACGACCTTCTTCTAAAACACGAGTCGCCAATTTTTGCGCATAGGTCTGCAAGACTTCTGCACGGTGTTCAACGTAATCATTGACATTAATAGTGATGTAGAAAGTTCTTGAATAACGATTGTAAAGATAATTTTGAGCCAATAATTGCAAGGCTTTCAAAACTTTACCATGGTAACCGATAATACGTCCTGGTTCGTTAGTATCAATTTGTAAATTGATGCTACGACGGTTATAATCATTTGAAAGTGTGGCTTCAACATCCATGTCATCAATAATTGTTTGAACATAGGCAGTCACATCCGTAGCCACCTGGGCAATATCATAACTTTGCTCAACCTTTAAGCCCATCTCTGCCAAGTCTTGATTTTCAGTTTGATACTGCTCATTTTCAAGGTCATCAGCGACCGCTTCTTCCCTCATCGCTTCCTCAATCTGTAGTTCATTTAAGATCTCAATGTGACCAGTTTCTTCTAAGATCGTGCTGGCATGTCTTTCATGTTTTAAGATTTCAGCCTTGACTTCATCAGAAATACCTTGGCCTTCCTCTTCAATCTTTTTAATTGCTTCTACAACATGCCCCAAATCAACAGTTGCTTCACTAACTGTTTTAACAGGCTCATTCAAATCATTGATTTGTTTTGGAACTCCCTTTACAGCTTGTTGGTTTGCCTTTACAACTGTCGTTTCACTAATAGCATCGATATCCACTTGGGCTGGTTTTTTACCAAATAAGCCAAGAAATCCTTTTTTCTCACGAGAAATGACTTTGATATGAGCCTTCATTCTTGGAATATCTAATTCTTTCAATCCTTTCTGGATTGCTTCTTCAACAGTTGAACCTGTAAATACTACCATTACCAGATTCCTCCTTATTATTTCGTTTTCTGAGCCTTTTTCTTGGCTTTTCTTTTTCTATTTTCCAAATCTTTTTGTGCCTGTACTACGGCCTCACGCTCTGCGATGATCTTAAATGGATTGTTCAAGAAATAGGTTTGCAAAACTTGATAAGCATTGGACACTGCCCAGTAGAGAGCGACTCCGCTCGGAGCATAAACCCCAAAGATAAAGATCAAGACTGGAATCCCGTACATCATTGCAGTCGTAGCTCCATTACGCTCAGATAAGGCTTTATTGGACAACCAAGTACTTAAAAAGGTGAATACTGCTGCTAAAATCGGAAAAACAAGGGTTGTATCCACACCACCAAGGTTAATCCATAAGAAGTGACCTGTCTTCAAAAAGTCAACTCTTGATAGAGCTTGGAACAGGGCCAAGATAAGCGGCATCTGAATCAAAATCGGCCAAAGAGAATCTGAATGTCTGACACCCATTTCTTTAAAGACTTTACGCATTTCCTGCTCTAGCTTGGTTCTGCTTTCCATATCTCGACCTGGATATTGTTCTCGAAGCGCCTTAATGCGTGGTTGAGCCTCTTGCATTTTTCTAGACGCCACCATTTGAACTTGAAAGACTGGCAAAAGCAGTGTACGAATCAAGACCGTAAAGAGAATAATCCCCACTCCGATACTGATATCAAACGATAAAAAGCGAATGATTTCTGCAAAGAAGTAAACAAATTTACTCCAAAAATCAGCCGAATCGGCTGTAATATCACTAGTTGTCCCATTTGTTGCACAGGCTGTCATGATCAATAGAGACAGTCCTAGCAAACTAGTCAACTGTAGTTTCTTTTTCACTCCCATTTCCTTCCTGGTAAATCTTTGATAATTTTAATACGTGGAGTAGATTTTTCTCCATCTCTGCGTATTCCAAGGTTTCAACCCCTTTTCGAGCAATGACAACAAAGTCAACATCTTCTACCAGACTCCCTTTTGCATTCTGGATAATATGTCTGATTCGTCGCTTGATTTGATTTCTAGCGACGGCATTCCCCAGTTTTTTGCTAACTGATAGACCTACTCGAAAATGGTTCTTCTGGTTTTCTAGTTGGTAGACCACAAATTTGCGATTGGCAAAACTTGTCCCCTCCTTGAAAATCGCCTTAAAATCTTTCTCTCTTTTTACACGAAAGTTTTTCTTCAAAACTCAACTCCATCTATTAAATTACTACTATTATACCATATTTTTCAAAAAAGCCAATCATAGCAAGGTTTTGGACAATTTCATCAGAAAAAGAAGCTGGAAAAATCACTTTCCCAACTCCTTGTACGGAATATTTTTTCTAGTTTTACTTATTTTTTCAAACGTTCAACGTCACGGGCAATGACTAATTCTTCATCTGTTGGAATAACCAAGACACGGATTTTAGCTGCCTCTGTTGAAATGTCTCCTGTAACACCGAAGACGTTCTTTTCTGGGTCAACATCACAGCCAAACCAAGAAATTCCTGAGATAACATCCTTACGTACATCGGTTGCATTTTCACCTACACCAGCTGTGAAGATAATAGCATCTGCTCCATTTAGGACTGCAAGGTACTGCCCAATATGTTTTTGGATACGGTCAATATAGATTTCATATGCTAAGGTAGCATCATGGTCTCCTTCTTTTTTAGCAGCAATCACATCACGCATATCACTAGACTTGCCTGAAACTCCCATGAGTCCTGACTCACGATTGAGAATATGGCTAATAGCTTCTGGAGTATTAAAGTCCTCTGTATATTGCATTAAATAAGGAATGATAGCTGGGTCAATATCCCCTGTACGAGTTCCCATCATCACACCGCCAAGTGGAGTGAAGCCCATTGAAGTATCGACAGATTGACCACCCTTAACAGCTGTAATAGAAGCACCATTACCGATATGGCAAGTAATCAATTTCAAGTCTTCTAATGGACGTCCCAAGAGTTTTGCAGCTTCTCCTGCTACAAACTGGTGGCTTGTACCATGAGCACCGTATTTACGAACCTTGTTCTCTGTGTAGTATTTTGTTGGTAGAGGATAGCGATAAGCTTTCTCTGGCATACTTGTGTGGAATGAAGTATCAAAAACAACTACACTGGTAATGTCTGGCAACAATTCCTTGAAGGCACGAACACCTGCTGCATTGGCTGGATTGTGGAGAGGAGCCAACAAACTCAACTCTTCAACTTTTTCTAAAACATCTCCCTCAACAACTGTTGATTCTTTGAAATATTCTCCACCTGCAACAACACGGTGCCCAACACCAGTAATCTCATCATAAGCCTTGATAATATCGAAACGAATCAAGTCATCCAATAAAATTTTAACAGCTTGTGTGTGATTTTCGATATCTAAAATTTGTTGTTCAGAACGGCCGTCAAATTTTACAGTTGAAATTGAATCTTTCAAACCGATACGTTCAATCAAGCCTTTGGCTAACACTTTTTCCTCTGGCATTAAGTATAATTGCCATTTCAAACTTGAACTTCCTGCATTGATTGCAATTGTTTTTGTCATAACAAGACTCCTCTTTTAAGCGTTTTCATCTATTATAACAAAATCTATTTTATATTTCAGTACCTTGAGTCCATTTTTGAAAATTTTCTTTAAATTTCATTAGAACACTTGCGTCTTGCAGGCTTGCAAGCGGATAAATAAAAGGCTCTACTGCTATTTCACTTTTCTTCTGTAAGATAAAAATCGTCTTGGATTGTTTAGCACTAGCAAAGAGATTTTCAGGTAGACTAATCATGGCAACCAGACTTGCCTCCTCTTTCAACCACCCTTTTAACAAATCACTTTGAGGACTGGTCAACAAATCACTCGGAGCTAGAAAAATAGCATATCCGTCTGATTTGAGGTACTTAAGTCCTTGTTCCATGAGCAAGTGATGGGCGTAGGTATGTTCTTGACTAGAAGCAACTTGATGGCGTGCTGCAACGGCATCATCAGGATAATAGCCAACAGGCAAGTCGCTGATAACCACATCGCTTTCTTTGAGCATTTGTGGACGAACGGCATCTCCTTGGACAAAGCCAGCCTGCAAACTAATCACATCTGCCATGCTAGCTGCCAAATCAATCAGTAAATCATCCACTTCCATTCCCAAGTAATCCACCTTTTTAGCCAGCGAAGTCAAGAAAGTAGCGCCCAGAATTCCCATCCCAGAACCCATTTCGAGGATAGTGATCTTCTCCTCTTTAAACAACTTTTCCACAATAAACACCAAAAGTAAAGCAATAGCATCTGGTGTAAACTGGTGATTGGCCTGTAGGGGCTCTGTCTGTCCAGCTTTCATCAAGAGAAACTGGTAGGTCTTGAGCCATTCTTCTTTGCGAAGTGCTAAGCGTTTAAGAGCCTGATTGTTCTCTTTGACCTGATTTAGCTCAGTTCCACCATCCAGATAGATGCTGTTTTGCTCCACCAAGGCGTCATAAAAGTTGGTCGCCAAATCACTTTGGATGACTTGGACATTCTCTAGTAAATACGTATAAGCTTGTTCAATTTTTTCAAAATCCATATTCCTATCTTATCAAATTTCCCTTCTTTTTTCCATCCTTATAGAAAAATCACTCCCTGACTAGGCGAGTGATTTTTGGGCTACTGTTAAAAAGAGTTCTGAGTAATTTCCTTGAAACAAGTCTTCAGCGCTATAGAGGGTCTGACTATGCACAGATGAAAAACCATGCTCAATTAGCTTTTTTCCCAATTCAGGCAATTCAAAGCCGTGATGCTTGGCTTCCACCTTGGTAAAATCAGCAATGAGGAGTCGCCCATCTTCCTTCAAATGTTGATGAAACAGTGAGAGAGCCTCATCCAAATCAGGCATATGGTGAAGAACCCGACAAACAACAATGAGATCAAACTCTTGCTTCAAGGGTTTTTCCAGTAAATCTTGCTCCAAAAACTGGATATTCTTGATGTCTTGTCGCTCCGCTTTCAAACGAGCTTGCTCCAGCATTTTCTCCGAAATATCCACTAATGTTACAGATTTGGCTTGTTTGGCTAAGTGCAAGGTTAACAGACCCGTGCCACCACCGAAATCTAAAATTTCTTTGTCTGATAAAACATCAATCTGTTTCTCGACTGCTTGACATACCAAGTTTGCAAGGAAAATGTTTTTAGGGGAATCAAAAGTTTCTGCTTTGTGATTAAAATCATGTTTCATATTTTTAGTTTAGCACAAAGTAGCTTGATTGACTAGGAATTCTCTTTCTTTTCAGGCTTCTTTTCTGATTTTTTCTCCGCTTTTTCGCTTGAATTAGTCACTACTTCTTCCTTTTTCTCTGTTTTCTCTTCTTTGATTTTGATCGAAGGAAATAGGAACTCATATTGGCTCTTAGGCGTACGAACCCTTGTCACCAAGCCTGTTTTCTTGTTTTGATAGCTTACCTGACCCAGATTAAAGGCAACTTCCCCACTTTCTTGCTCGGCTTTATCCTTAGTTCGCTTGGCCATAGCAAAAGCAACCAATTTCTCTTTATTTAAAGCATAGTCTTGATAGTGGGCGACTTGTCGGTTCAAGTAAAATTGTAACAAAAGGCTAAAAATGGCTGCCATGGTGACTGCATAGAGGAGAACACCTGCCTTAACTTTTTTCTTTTTCCACACGATAGATAAACTCTCTTTCTAAGCCTTTTTGGAACTGGAAACGAAAGCGAATCAGTTGATTTTCCTCTGTAATCTGAGCTGATTTGAGGCTATAAACCATGGGCTGATAACCTCGTCCACTGGCATCGGTTTTTCGAAAATCATCCGATTTAGACTTTCCTATCGCAATTTCCTTGCCATCCTGCTTCATATAGAGACGATTACCTTCTACCTTTTCGAACTGCGAACGGTCTAATTCTGCCTCCAGTTGATCCACAAACAAGAGCCACTCTTTTTGCTCGCTTTGTTGCTGGTAGCGAACTTCTGAAATGAGGAGCTGACTCATGGCTTGAAAGAGGAGTAAGCTTCCACTGATGACAATAAGAGCAATCAGGGTTTCCAACAAGGTAAAAGCCTTGACCTTATGGCTCTTTGATAGCCAACAACTGTTCTGAACCATGGTAGACCTCCAATCCCTTTTCACTAGAAAACACCTGAATCTCAACTCCGTTGATATTTACCTGATTTTGACCTGTCTGCAGGGCCATCTTAGCTACACGCAAGATCTCTTCTTTCTGCAAGATTCTTGCTTCTTCTTGTCTATTTTTCTGAATTTGTCCCAAAAGAAGGGTCGCAATGCTGGCAAAGATAGCTAAAGCGACTACTGCTTCCAGTAAAATCACTGCCCTAATCTTTTGTTTCCTTAATACGTTTAATTTTTCCATTTCCTAGATATAATTGATAACGAATCGCTCCTTTACTGGTCTGAAATTCAACCTTAGCCAGGGACGAATTGCCCCCAGCTCGGTCAAATGTAATACTTTGTCCCGATGGTGCCTGAATTCCTTTAGGAACTGTCAACTTTTGACTGCCATTGCTAATCGTCTGCCCATCTAAGTTTAGACTAGTCTTTTGCTGACTGGCTACACTGCGTTTTTGGGTTTCCCGATAGAGTTCTTCAAACTCCATAAAGAAAATCTGCTCCTCTACCGCCACAAAAGTGGACTGTACAGAGCCTGACAAGCCCAAGGCAAGGATACTCACAAGTCCCAAAACCAAGAGACTTTCCAACATGGTAAAGGCCTTAATCATTGACTTTACGATTCGCTCCTCCATTTTTATCATGGTATTCTTTATAAGCTTTAGCCTGTTCTTCCGTGATGCGTCCATCTGCTTGTAGCTTGCTTAGGCTAGCATCTTCATTTTTTTCCAAACTATAAAGCTCTGCCTGGCTTTCCACCACCTTGACAACAGCAGCTTTTCCTTTGTCATTGACCGCCTCTTTTTGCTTGGTCAGATTAGGCACAAAGAGCAAGAGAAGCACGCTGATGATTAAAAGGACCACCAACATTTCCACAAGTGTGAAAGCCTTCACTTTCGCTTTTTTCAAGAATGTCATCATTTTTTTCATGTTAAAAATTTACCTCCATATTTTGATACATGGGCATCAGCATTGCCGCATAAAGTAAAACGATAATCAGAGCCACAAAGATAAAGACCAGTGGCTGCACCAGATTCATGGTGCGATTGACTCGGGTAAAAAAGGCTTCCCAAGTTTTTTCAGCATAGATTTCCAACTCACTACCCAGCTTGGATTTGACTTCCCCATACTCGATGATGAGACTCAACTCTTTCTTAAAGAAAGGATAGGTTCCTATCGTCTGAGAAAATTCCCGACCATTTTGCAGAGCTCGAGCTAGATCTTGACCGATTTCTTTAAAGAGCTGAGAGCCTTGTTCCTGCATGATCTGAAAAATCTGCATCAGCTCCATCCCCTGCGAAATCATATTCCCCCATTCACGCGCATAATAGGCTGTCAAATAGGTCTGCACAAAGATTCCAAGAAAAGGAATGCGTGCTAAGATAGAAAAGATGCGCATCTTAGAACTTCTTTTATAAAAAGTGAGTGCTAAAAGGACACCAACTGAAACAACCCCTACCATTCCTAGAAAGATTTGTGGCAGATTGCCGATAATTTGAGTGGCAATATTGCTACTATCCAGTTGGGGTAGTAGGTAGTTACGCAGTCCCAGCATAATTAAGATAAGAAAACCCAGCAAAATCAAGGGATAGGTCGCTATTTCAATCAACTTTTTCTTAACCTTGGCAAGATTGTCTAGATACTCTTCTATCTTGCCCAAACTCAGGTGGAGATTTCCATGGACTTCCGCTAGGGATAACTGAGTGACAATGGCACTTGAAAAGCCCAAACTTTCCATCATTTCTGAGAATGATTTTCCCTGAGACAAACCTGTGCGCATCCGGGTCACGCACTGCTTGTCCAACAAGGCACTCCTATCTAGAAAGGAGATAGTCTCCACCAGATGAAAACCACTGGAAAAGAGATTGTTAAACAGGGTGATGATATTTTTTTGCTTAGCTGTAGCTAATTTTTTCCGTTTCAGCCTGAAGACTTGTGATATGTCCATCTTTAAGAAGCTGGTCAATCTGTTCATTCCAGCTAGTCGGCTGGTGTTCTTGATAGTCTTTGTTTGCAAAATCAACGATTCCTCCTCCCCCGATTAATCTCTGGTAGCAGACACCTTGCAAAACGACTGCTAATTCCTCCTCACTCACACCCAACTCCAGCAGGCGCTCATAAACACCTCGAATACTCTTGGCGTGAATGGTTGAAAAGACTGTCGCCCCTGTCAAACTGGCTCTGACCACTGCACGCGCCGTCTCACTGTCCCGAATTTCTCCGATAATCAGGAGGTCAGGACGATGACGTAAGGAAAGTTTGATCAGATTTTCATAGGTTAGTCCAATCGCCTCATTCAACTGCAATTGGAGCATGTCGTCCTGCTTGATCTCAACTGGATCCTCAATAGACATGACTTGCTGTCCTTTAAAGAGGGACTTGGCCAATTCGTGCATCAGGGTCGTCTTACCACTGCCGACTGGACCAGCAAAGAGATAAAGTCCCCGTTGCCTGTACTGCTTGCCCAATTCTTCAATATCCTGAAACCAAAAATGCAATTCCTGCTCCTCATCGTGCAACAAGCGAATAACTAAACTCTCATGCCCCCGATAATCGCCTACGGTAGATAAACGTAGGGACACCATCTTCTGGTCATATTCATAATCACAGGAACCAAGCTGACTACGTCGCTTTTCTCCCACATTCATACCCGCCACAAACTTAAAGTGACTGATGACGGCCGCAAACTTTTCAAAATCATAACAACCAATTTTACAACGCTCGTCTCCTATCCTCATATGAAGCTCATAGGCGTCTAACTTAGGGACAAAATAAATGTCTTGCACCCCTTTTTTCCGAGCCGAACGAACGATTTCTTGTGCAATTTCTTGAACCATACTTACCTCCTCACCTATACTATTCGCAAAGATTTGGAAAAAATAAAAAAGCAACTCCAAAAAAGTTACTTTTCTCTATCTTAATTTCATACGGCAAGAACGGTGTCTTTCCTGACCTGTTTGTTTTTCATAGCCTGGACGTAATTTTTCGTCTGGGATAACCTGCTCATCCTGCAAAAGAGCCAAAGAATGGTATTGTTGTAAATACTCGTCACATTCATCACACCAGCGTTGGTCTTCTGGGTCCCAAAAAATGGTCATTAGGTCGCTTCTACTTTTATAAAGAGGGGATTCTTGTTCCAATCTAAACCAGCAAGTTTTGTAGTATTTGAGAGCATCATAATACTGGTCAAATCTCTTACTTGCTACAATATCTTCTTCCCAACCTTCTAAGAACCACCAGGGTTCAAAATCTCCGTACATTTCTATAACACGATACATATTCATTCATTCCTTTGTACCGTATATTATAACCAATTCCGCCAGACAAGGAAAGAAATATGCTCATCTCTTAATTTTTCGATAAAAAATCCAGCCATCTGATGGATGACTGAATTTCTATTTACTTATATGATAAAAACTTTTTGGTTCTTAAGCTTCTGAGATATCGTTTTCAATAATGACCTTAATGGCATGGTGGTCTGCTGCCTTACTGAAGACTTCATAGGCTTTTTCAATTTCACTTAGTTTGAAATAATGAGTTACCAATTTTTCTGGTTCAATCTTATGACTTTCAAGAGCTTTCAACAACTGAGGTGTTGTATTTGTAGATACTAAACCAGTAGTGATATTGATATTGCGAATCCAAAGTCTATCCAACTCAAACTCAACTGGTTTACCGTGTACACCACAGTTAGCTACTGTCCCATCTACACCGATGATCTTTTGACAGAAATCAAATGTTGCAGGAATACCTACAGCTTCGATAGCAACATCTACACCACGGCCATCTGTCAAATCATAAATTTCTTTAATGGCTTTTTCAGGGTCTGAAGAATTAACCTTATGAGTTGCACCGAATGATAAAGCAGTTTCCAAGCGATTATCATCTAGGTCCACCATAATCAATTTAGCTGGTGAATAGAATTGAGCTGTTAAAAGAGCTGCTAAACCAACTGGTCCTGAACCAATAATCGCAACGCTACAACCAGGTTCTACTTTCCCTTTCAAGACACCAATCTCATATCCAGTAGGCAGAATGTCTGATAGCATAACCAAAGCCTCATCTGACAAGTCTTCTGGAGTGTGGTAAAGAGTGTTATCTGCATGAGGGACACGTAGATACTCCGCCTGCATACCATCAATTAAGTGACCGAAAATCCAGCCCCCTTCGTCTTCACAGTGGGCATAAATTCCTTTTTTACAGTAGTAGCATTTACCACAGGCACAAACACAAGAAATCAAGACCTTGTCGCCTTTTTTGAAGTTAGAAACTCCTTCTCCAACTTCTTCAACAATCCCAATCCCTTCGTGACCAAGAATGGTACCACTTTGGCAAGCAGGAACATCCCCTTTGATAATATGGAGGTCTGTCCCACAAATAGTGGTTTTTACGATACGCACAATAGCGTCTGTTGGCTTGCGAATAACTGGTTTGTCTACATCAACAAAAGAAGCAAGTCCTGGTTTAACATAAGTATAGGCTTTCATAAAGCACTCCTCCGTTTTTTTATTTGTACTATTTATAATATAATTGTAAGCCTTTTCATTTATTTGTTCAAGCTTTTTTGTGATATTTTTAACTTTTTTATTTACCAGTAAAGTGCCATAAATAAAAAAGCAGAAGCTAATCTCTAACTTCTGCCTTCTCTTTTATGCTTGATAACGTTTCACACCATCTAGATAGGTTGCTACCAATTCCAAATCTTTGTCTAAAACAATAAAATCTGCATCATAACCTTCACGAATTTGTCCACAGACATCGTCAATATTAACAGATTTTGCTGGGTTAAGGCTAGCCATCATGACCGCTTCGTGTGGATTTGCAATACCCCACTCGACTACATTTCTCATACCATCTTTAAGTTTGAGGATAGAACCTGCCAAATTACCAGTAGATTTGAGACGTGCAGTTCCATTTGCTACTACAACAGGGAATTCTCCCAACATATAGTCACCGTCTTCAAGCCCACCAGCTGTCATACAGTCCGTAATAAGAGCGATGTTTTCTGTCCCCTTTTGCTTAAGTAAAATCTCACAAGCTTTTGGATCTACGTGGTAACCATCACAAATCAATTCTGCGTAAGTATGTGGGAGCTCATACATAGCTCCTACCATACCTAGTTCGCGGTGTGTTAAACCACGCATCCCATTATAGGCATGTACCCATACACTAGCTCCAGCATCAACTGCCTTCTTAGCTTGTTCAAATGTCGCATCTGAGTGTCCAAGTGCAACTGTCACACCTTCACCTGTAATAGTACGTACAAAATCTTCCACCCCATCACGTTCTGGTGCAATAGCGATTTTATTTAGCATCCCTTTTGCAGCATCCTGCCAAGAATGAAACTCCTCAACACCAGGGTCTCTCATATAAGTTGGATTTTGTGCCCCCTTAAAAGTTTCTGTGAAATATGGACCTTCATAATAAATCCCACGAATCTTAGCACCTGTTGCTTCTTTATAATGGTTTCCAAGATTTTCAGTGACTGCAAGCAATTGCTCATAAGTGGCTGTTAAAGTTGTGGGCAAGAAACTGGTAACACCGGTACTAAGAAGTCCTTCACTCATAGTATGCAATGTCCCTTCAATGTTGTTGTCCATCACATCTACACCTGCATATCCATGAATATGAGTATCCACAAGACCTGGTGCAATGCTATAACCAGTATAGTCAAGAACCTCTGCTCCTTCAGGAATTTGATCCACATGTTTCCCAAATTTACCGTCCACAAGTTCTAAGTACCCACCGCGACGAATGCCAAATGGATAGAAAAACTGATCCGCTTTAACGTAATTAGGCATAATAATGACCTCCTTAAAAGATTACTTTTGATATTTATTATGTCAATTACATTATAAACTTTTCTGATTCATTTGTAAATGGTATAGACCTGTTTTCTAGAGATATTTTAAAAGAGCTGGATTTAGGCAGTCTGACGCTCAGCAGTCTAAAAGTAATCTGAGTTCACACATCTTATGAGTAAATTAAAAGACGGTTTAAAAAATGAGCCGTCTTTTTTCTATTATTCGTCAAATATAAATATTATTTTTGGGATTAGATACCTTAGATTTGAATAAGAGAAGATAATCTTAGTTTTATCTGGCAATATAACTAGACCGTAACTCCTTAACTTATTTTTCTTCTCTTTCCGCCTTACGCTTTTCTTCATGCTTATCCAAACTTTTCGAAAAGAATTGCTCAGTTAAATCTGTTAGCCAATCTGCAAAACGCTCGCCTGCGAATTGAATAGCGATAAGAATTCCAGTTACTACAATAAAAACCAAAATCAAGTAATTATCCAAATTAGCCATTGTAATTATTTTCTCCTTGTTTTCTTGCTTCTACTAAAATATCTTTAAAATCGTCATCTTGCCAAAGTGTGAAAAAAGTAATTCCACCAACCACAACAGAGACCATCACACCTGTAAGGCTACTTCCACGCTTTTTCGAAACCAGTTTGTTTATCTCTTTGCCTGCGGATTTAAATAGTCCAGCTGAGAGATACGAATCAGGTTTAAATACGGAACCTACTGTATAGCTTTGCCCGTAATAAAGTACCGAACCATTATCTCTAAATCCATAAAATAGAAACCCAATGATAGCTATTGTTATAATTGCCAACCGAATTTTAATGCTATTTTTCATATTAATCTACCTTTTACATTACTCGTAATCAATACCTTTTCTTGTAATTGCAACGACCTTTCCTTTACTAAGAAAAACAATCACTGACTTACCGTCTTTTAATTTGTAAACGTAGTAGTCTGTAATGATACCATTTATTCCCACAGTCCAATTTGATTTCTGAGACAGGATTGATTCACTACTAGATAAGTCCATTTTTAGTAGTTTTTCATATAGCTGGGTAACATCACTAAGAGAAGAGGACTTCTCGTGGGGTGCTCCAACCGCCTTAAGCAAGTCTTTTTCGGTTAGCTCATTCTGAATACTTGGAAAATTCGATAAAACTAAATCCTTTCTCTTATTTGCGCAAGAAACAAGTAACAGAATCATCACTAAACATGTAATCACCATTCCTAATTTTTTCATCATTATTCTACCTTTTTAAATTCAAACTTTAACGAATTTTCTCCAATCATAAAACCATTCTGGTTATCAGAATTATCATTTAATGGCTTATTTTCAAAATATAAAGTCTTTTGGTCGTCAGACAGGGTTGCAATTCCGGAAATATTTTTTCCTTCAATTACAATTTTGTCGCCTTTTTGATGCCATTTGGCGGAGAAAGTTTCGCCGTTGTCCATTGTTAAAGTTCCGTCTTTTTTTATCTCCATAGTAGCATTCCAGTGAATATATTTAGAGATAATTGAAGCAAGGTCGGCTTGTCCAGTTGCTTTACCTGCGATTTTTGCTCCATCTTCTCTAACACTTCCTTGGTCGAAGATATCGGTTTTCCATTTACCTGTGAAGTTCTTAGGGGAACTACAACCTAAAAGCATAATACATGACAGTAAAATTATAAATGAGAAAAATAACCTTCTCTTCATCGATACTCTTTCTAATAAATTACCAATATCTATCAAAGGCACTAAGAATATAGCTTAGGTCTTTGGATTGTTCTTTAATCTTCCCACCAACGACTAATTGATATTCAATTCCGCCAAGAAAACCACCTGAGCTTTCAATAACCTCAACCAATTCACCACGAACTACTTTTTGATTTAAACGAGTACTCATTTTAAACCTCTTTCTATTCTATCTTGAACTATATTGCATAATTCGTTCTACAATGGAGTCACGGCGTTTAATGCTTTCAGACATTTTTATCGCACCATTAAGACCATACCACATTTTCGAAAATCCAGAATCACCTAAAGCAATGAGCTGAAGTCCACATTCATTCTCAAGTTGGTAAACATAAACCTGAACTGCATAAAATTGCGGAGAGAATAAGCCAGCTTTACCTTTAATGACGATTTCTATATCAGCTCTATCATCAAAATCAGCTAATGCACCCGAACTACTCTGAATAGCTTCTGGGGTTGTTTTCCACTCGGCGCAAATTTCTTGAAGAATCACGCCAATATCAGAAACCGAAAGTTTGGTTGTTACCTCAACTGAGTCGGCTTTTAAGTCGTTAAGTCCCATAAAGAACCTCCATTTTTTTATTTTTCACTCAAAAAATCCCTGCTACAATAGGGGCTGAGCTTGTTTTAGTTAACGGTCGTCAACTAAAACAATGAAAAAATAAAAATGCCAATTCAACAAGGTAACTAAAACCTTATTAAATCAGCATTTTAAATATTTTTATTGATAACTTTGATTGTTTTAACAAACGACCGTTTGCTAAAATTGTTGATAGGTTTAATGTACTATTTTTCTAAGGATTTGTCAATCAATTATAGGTGATTTTTTCTATTTATTTGAATACTATTGCGCCTTAACACATTATATATGGTTGCAGTGGAAATGTTCAGCTGATTCGCAATATTTCGAACGGACATTTCTTTTTGCTGGTATTGTGCAATAATTTGCTTTTCTTTATCTTTCGTTATTCCTTTATTGCCAAGCTTCACACCTTTTTCTTTCGCTTTACGGAGTCCGTCTTTAGTGCGTTCAGAAATAGCTTGAAGCTCCCATTCTGCAACATAACCCAACATCAAACAAAAGAATTTTCCAGTTAAAGAGTCTGTTTCAATATTTTCATGAATAGATTGAAGATGAATACCATGCTTGGTCAAATCTTCAATAATAGCAGAGAGGTGAAGCATCTTTCTTGTAAGCCTATCCAATTTATATACGACAAAATTTGTTTTAACCCCTTGTTTAGCATAATTTCTAGCTAATTTTAACGCTTTGTCAAGCTGTTGTCGCTCCTGATTTCCGCCTGAATCTTTCTCGATATAGAGCTTGTCGCAAAAGCTGAGCGCCTCTTTTTGAACGGATAACCCTAATTCTTGCCGATTATCTGTTGAGCTAACACGAGCATAGCCGATAGTTATGGTTTTGATATTTTCTAATTTGTTCTTGTGATGATTTGTCAAAATTTCTCCTTTCTTTACTATTGTAGCAGGTAGTTATATTTTAGAGAAAAATTAACGAAATAAAAAAGACCCACTAGGGTGGGGCTTGGGGGGTTACAATGTGGTAGAATTGCCATTTTAGTTAGTTCCTTTGTTCTGTAATGTGCGAGAGACAGTCAACAAAAAAACGTATTCATTTGTTGTTGCGCCATTATTAATCAGGTCAAATACTTCAAATTGTTCTTCCTATTGCTTTATATAATAGCTAAAAGTGTTTGCTCTTTCAAAGAATAAAAATCCTCCTGTTAATGTTGACCCAGAGAAATATTTTACTATAGATTACACCTCGATAAATAGTAAAATAAGAAATCTTTTGAAAAATCTCCTACTTCTTTGTATAATATTACTGTAAATAAAAATTATTCTATTTCAGGGTTCTTGTTTGACTATTTTCCAATTTCGCCACAATTTATTTCACAATAATTTATGGAGGAATCAAATATGAAAACTACTAAGAAAAAAATTTTTGCCTATGTTTATACTGGTCTTACTATAATTTGTTTACCTTTTGATTTAGTTAACGCTCCAAATGTTATTCATGATAGTATAAATAAGTTAGAAGCGTATAGAATAGCAATCGTTCCCAAAGAAGTCAAAGAATTTGGAGATACTCTTGCAGGAAATCCAGATAAAGCGATTGAAGAACTTAAAAGTATTACACAAGATAATAATGATTTAAGTAACAATATTTCAAAAGATTTATCTGAGACAAAGCATGAGATTGAAAATATAATAGCAATACAAACTAACCAAAATCAATACTCATCCCCTAAAGAGCCAAACCCTCAAGACATTGTTAATGTTACCGTTATTGATGTTTGCACAGGAGAAAAGCAACAAGTGAAAATGACTTATGCAGAATACCTTAGTCGTATTCAACATTAAGCAGCATATTTCTTAGAGAAAAAATAGGTAGTATAACAAAAGCGAAAAATAAAAAGCACCACTCAGAATGGTGCTAAATAGAAAAGAACCTAAACAATAGAATAACAAAATATTTACATGAAACTGCAAGTCCCTATCTCATCCCCTTGAGTTATACTTGCAGTTTTTTGTTGTGTTCTACTGAATAACTTTTACATTATACACCAAAAGTTCTATTTTGTCAATAATTTTCTGAATTTTCTTTATTTTAATAGATTTTTTACCTCCCCCAACTCCTTCAAACTCTCCAGCTTGTCAATCACTTCCACATCATATAGGCCGACCTGCACAGGCGTTTCCGATAATTCCTTTCGAAAATGTTGACCCAACTTTACCAAAAATTCTGGGTTGTATCCAGTCTCCAATAATTCCAACAAAGTTTTCGCCGTTTGGGTTAGGTGGAAGGCGTGGTAGTTAAGAACGTAGTCTTCGGCTTTAGTGGTAAAAACCAGTACTCTCTCATCGGTTTGAAATCCTGCCAGTTCACCTTGCTCCACTAAAATCTCGTGCCGTCCACCACCCAAAAGCAAACCTGCCTCCAGCAGTTTCGAAATCTCCACCGCCTTGACCTCAAAAGTTTCATATAGCTCAAAGAAATCTTCGTGCGAAATCAGCTGGTGGTCTTCGACATACTCACCCGATAATTCATCAAAGGATTCATCATAAAAAGTAAATGGTGCTATTTTTCTGAACAGTTGGAGTTCTTCTTCTGAAAAACGGTTTAAGTCTTGAATAATCCGCTTCGAATAACCGTTAGCTCGTGACACAAGCTCCTCTAATGGTCTTGATACAACTTCTGTTTCTTGGCTAAAATCTGGTTCAATATACTGTTGACGTTTGTTGTGCTGACAAGCTAAAGCGTAAAATAAACACTCAGCTAGAAAAAGATAAGGTCGGTCTTGGTGATTGAGTTTGTAAGAATGCTTCAAACCTAATAAAATTGACTTTGGCAGATTTTGCGATTCTTCTATTAGTTCAAAAAAATCTTCTAAAACATCAACCAACAAAAACTTATTTTCTTTATAGTTGGTGTCGCTTAATCGTTTCTCAGTCTTGAAAATATAAGCTGAAAATTCTGTCTCGTCTATCTCATCTCGGACGATTCCGTAAAGGGTTCGTCCTTTATTTTGTCCTGTAAACAATTTATTAAATGTAGTATCTGATAGATAAGCCAAAGAGTCTACATGTAAGACAAGCGATAAGCCCATGCTAACTTTCTTTCTATCAGACCAAGTCGTTTTATTAGCATGTTTTAAAATAATAGAAAATAGATTAGGAATATCAAACATCAAGCACCTCCGAAACTGGCAAGATTTTAGCACAATTATTGGCAACAAATCACGCTTGGACTTTTCTATAATAAAGCCATAAGTTAGCTAACTTAAAACAATTATACCAAAATCAAAGGAGAAATCTCATGAACCACATTCAAAAATCAACCTCAAAAGTAGAACTTCCTCAACTTGTTAGCCCCTATCAGTTAGAAGTGGCTAAAACACTGAGTGAAGCGATGGCAGATAATCAAGCCTTGGAGCTTCTCGCTAGCGACATTTTATATAAAGTGGGCAATCTGGCGCTTACTCAGACTGAAATACTCAAAAATACACCAGAAGCTAAAGCCTACACCGATTATATTCTAAAAGCATTCACTTATTACGCTACTGAGAAGATGAAATGAGGTAGCTTTATGATGGATTACTTTATAGCTTTTATGATTATCGTCGTTGCCATATTTCTTTGGGATTGGTTCGAAAAACCAAAACAAGCAGATAAAAAGCACTATAGCGAAGAAGAAATTGCCCTGGCAGAATTTCTGGAAAAACGACAAGAAATCAATCAACTTTTCTTGGTTGCAAAGTCCGAATTGAGAAAATTTGAAAGAAAACAAAAACCTTGATTGGACTAGACAAAAGGAAAAAATATGTTGAAATATACTACTGTTTCATTGCCTAAAATTCATTCCAATCGCTCTAAAAACTGAAGGTAATGAAATTTAACTTTTCACCAATTTTCTTGTATAAATGGAGGCAGAAAGGAGACCAGCTATGAGAAAACTAATGGCATATATTCTTGGATTTGTTGCTTGCGCTTGGCTTATTAATTGGGCGGTGAAACTAATTCTGGAAGTTTGGTGGTTCTTGGTTTTGACGACTGCGGTTATTTTCATTGGCTGGTTCGCCTTTCGGATTATTAAATCTAAAGATTGGGGGTAGAAATGAAAAGAAAGTTCGAAGCACTATCTTGGAGCGAGTGGAATTGGCAACGTCCGTTTTCTGAAGAAGACGTCAAAAGTTTGCTTAGTCAGTTGGTCGGTCTAACTCGACGTAAAAGTATTGTTTTTGAAGTTCGCATGACTAAAAACCGCGTACAGTATCTTCTGGGGACGGAAGAACAAGATAAACGTCATATTCATCAGCTGATTCAATCACATCGAGCTATTCAGTTTTCAAGAGTCTCAAAACATGAAAAACTTTCGGTTGCGCGGTTAGTGAACATCAAAGAATCTCACTATGCTTTAAAAACGGATTCTGTAGAAAATATGATACGTTCAAGCCTTACAATTTCAAAAATACTTCAGCCAGATGAAATAGTAGTTGTTCAGTTGGTCATTGGCGCAGGCTCACCACCTCGCCCACAACCAAAAGATTTGCCGAATTTATCCGCTAAATGGTATCAAGTGATTACAAATAATATTCCTGAGCTTTCTGAAAACTCCAAAAAGCTGATGAAACAAAAACTAAACCAATCTACTTTTAAATGTGAAATTCGCCTTGGTGTCCAATCTCGCAGTATTTTGCGAACAAAGGAATTTTTTGACAGCCTACTTAGTAGTTTTCGCATGATGGAATCAAATGCAACCATTGAATTAAAACCATTAGCAATCCAAAAACTTAATCAAGCGCAACCTTCTTGGGCTTATCCCTATAGCTTGGGAGTTTCAGACCTCGCTTGTTTTCTGCTTCTTCCAATTGGCGAAGAAAATATTGCAGGTGTGCCAAATGTTCACCCTAAATTAGTAGCGCCACCTTTGGGCTACAATATTAACCGAAAAACTCAGCGAAGTTTGGCGCAAACGGTTCAATCCGAATCCAGACCGATTCAGATTTCGGCGCAAGCTGGCAAAAAGCACACCGTTTTTCTCGGCTCAACTGGCTGCAGCAAAACCACCGCTATGAGTCATTTGATTTTATCAGATATACAGTCGAAAAATCACAGCACGATTGTAATAGATGCCAAAGGTCAACTCACTCATGAACTTTTAGAGCGCACATCAATTGAACACGATGAAGATATAGTGGTCATCTCACCAACCGCCAAACGAATTGTCGGCATCAATCCTTTTGAGCTCACTAAGCACGGTATCGAGCCAGAAGTTATTGCAGACTATCTGTTGGAGCTATTTAAAGGACTTTATCCTGAACACTTTGGAATTTACTCACTGGATATTCTATCACATAGTTTTCTAACGCTTGCTAGGATTTCAAACACTTCTTTAATGATGTTACCAAGTTTGCTCACTAATCAATCCTTTCGAAATAAACTATTAAAAGGGTTAAAAGACCCAATCGGGCTGGAAAGTTTCTGGAACTGGTTTGAACTGCTTAGTGAAGCCCAACGTCACCAGATGTTAAACCCCATTTTGAATAAATTCCGCCAGTTTTTGCTTCGTCCGCAACTTCGGGCAATGTTGGGGCAAACTAATCCAAATTTCAGTCTTGCGGAAATCTTCAAAAGCCGAAAAATCGTATTGATTCCACTAAATAAATCGGTAATCGGTTCAGAGTCTGCGAAACTAATTGGTAGCCTCATCACTTCAATGCTCTGGATGTTAATTTTGCGCCAGTCTTCGGTTGAGCCAAGTAAACGCCAATCGGTCTTTATCTATATCGATGAGACACCGAGTTTCCTAGGAATCCCCAATTCTAACTTAGACGAAGCACTTTCGCAATCTCGTCAGTTTAATGTTGGCTGGAATATCGGTTTCCAGCATCTTGCACAGATGTCACCCCAGTTAAAAGCTGGAATTGAATCTAATGTTGCGAATAAAATTGTTTTTGGCTTAAATCTTGATGAAGCTCGCGAAATGGCAAAATATACTCTGGAGATTGATAAAGAAGATTTTTACAGCTTACCACCATTTTGGGCATATATCAGAACAGAAATCTCACCAAATACCTACCGCTGGCTTATCGGTAAGACCTACCTACCTAAACCAAAAATTAGAGATAGTCGTGTGCCATTTTTGAATAGCTTGAGCCGATACGGACAAGATATTTCAGAAATTGAAAGCCAATTTGAAAACTACATTTTTGAAAAATCTGCTTCGAAAAATGAAAATTCTAACCCAAAATTAACAGATTTAGGGCGTAAAAAGCGTTCCAATCGCTCTTCGAATCGTGTTGATGAAGAAGATTCTTCAACCCCTGATAAATAAAGGTTTTCAGAATTTTTACTCACACGACTTACTCCGTAACTAAGCACATTTTACGGGAGCACACCTTTAAATTTTAATGGAGAACAAAACAGATGAAATGGAATTACAAAATAGATAATGATACGCAAATTCTTTACTTTTTAAGTCAAGCAAGATTTGCGACTACCAACCAATTAGCAAGATTATTTTTTGCCAGTAGCGTGAGAGCTGACACCGCAATTCGCCGAACTAATTTTGCGCTTCAAAGTCTGAAAAAAGCTGGATTAGTTTCACACTTAAAACGGCGAATTGGTGGCGCACGCCGTGGCTCTGCTTCTTATGTTTGGCAAATTACTTTTCAGGGACTAAAATTTCTTAAAAACCAAGATGAAACTGTCGTTTTGCGCTATAAAAATAAATACGAGCCAACCCAGCACCACGTTGAACACACTTTGGCAATTACGGAAATCTTTGTCGAGACACTGGAGACCGTTCGAGATTTAGAAAAACTGTCGCTTGAAACTTTTTCCTTTGAGCCGAACTCTTGGCGTAGCTACCAAAAACTTTCTGGTGTTGGAATGACTTTGAAACCAGACGCTTATTTGGAGTTGGTTAATCACGATTACGAAGACCATTATTTTCTGGAAATAGACCGAAGCACGGAAAGTCTTGCGCGCGTAGTAAATACTTGCAAGAAATATATTGAATATTATCGCTCAGGTATTGAACAACGACAGAAGGAAGTTTTCCCCTATGTTTTGTGGGTTGTGCCAGATGACAAGCGTAAGCTGGCGATTTCAAAAGCGATTCAAAAAGAACTATATAACTTTTGGGAACTATTCACTGTAATAACACTTGAAGAATACCCAGATTATATCAAGGGAGGAATTTTGAATGAACCAGAAGAATCAAGATAGAGACTCAAAACAGGCTTCACGCACCGCTGATGAAATTTGTCGAATTGGTCGAACGACTTATTTAATCCGTCACCATTTTACTGGAAATCGCAATCTTGAAAATGTCCTAGAAAGGTTGATTTTAAGCGATAAATCACTACTTTAACAGTAGCAAAAATGGTATAATAGAAGTATAAGGTGTGTGAACTCCAAAAGGAGAAAAACACATGAACAGAACTTTGACAATTTCAGATTATAGACAAGTAGATACTTCGAACCTTTCAGATATTACGGTGCTATATTGTCGCTTAAGTCAAGATGATGGACTGGACGGAGATAGTAACTCAATTACCAATCAGAAGAATATTCTTCTTGATGTAGTAGCGAGAGAAAAACTGCCAAATCCAGTTCTTTTCGTTGATGATGGTTTCAGTGGCACAAATTTTGACCGTCCAGCTATTTCAGAAGCACTTAGATTGGTGGAAAATCGGCAAGTTTCAAACTTTATCGTTAAGGATTTGAGCCGTTTAGGCCGCTCTTATATCAAGGTTGGTCAACTAACGGAAATTACTTTTCCTAGTTTTGATGTCCGCTTTATTGCTTTAAACGATGGCGTAGATTCAAATAAGCCTAATGAAACTAATTCTATTTTCTTGCCAATCAAGAGTCTAATGGATGAAATGTATGCGGCAGATACCAGCAAGAAGATTCGGGCGGTGGTGCAAGCTAAAGCGAGAGCTGGCGAGCGAGTGACTACTAACCCACCTTACGGCTATCTCAAAGATTCAAAAAACCCTAAAAATTGGATTATTGACCCAGTTGCTAGTGAAGTTGTGAAGAGGATTTTTCAAGAAGCGAAAAGCGGAAAAAGCCTTTCGGAGATTGCAAAAGGGTTAGAAAATGACAAAATTTTTAAACCAGACCGCCACCGAATCGAAATTGGTTTGAAACCTATTTCCTCCAGTTCAAATGTAGAAACTTTGCCTTATTTTTGGATACGAGAAACTCTGAGTGCTATCTTAAGTCGTGAAGAATATCTTGGACACACTGTCAATCTTCGAACTCGTACAAAATCATACAAAGATAAGCGTAAAGTGGATAATCCGAAGGAAGGTTGGTTAATTTTCAAAAATACTCATGAAGCGATAATTGACCAAGAAACGTTCGATATCGTTCAGAAGATGAGGAGTCATAAGCGGTCTAGTCAACGGTATAAAAATCGGATTGGTCACGAAAACTTGTTTGCTGGATTAGTTTTTTGTGGAACTTGTGGGCGAAAACATTATTTTTGCCCACAAGAGAAAAACGGACTTAATCATGACCATTATAAGTGTTCTGGTTACCGTAAGCCGATTGATGGTTGCGAAAATCCGCATTACATTCAAAAATCTGCCCTAATTGAGATTGTAAGCGACAAACTTCGTCAAACTATCCACGAGTGCCAATTAGACCAAGAAACCTTTTTGAAGAAGCTAGAACAACAAAGCCAAGTTCAATTCAGTAAAGACAACAAACGCCAACAGTTGCAACTTCACAAAGATGAGCACCGCTCTAAAGAGATTGACAATATTATTCAGAAGCTTTATGAAGATAATCTACTTGGTAAAATTTCAGATGAACGCTTTGTGAAACTAAGTCAGAGCTATGAAGAAGAACAGAAACAACTTCAAACTTCCATTTCTGACTTAACCGAAAAACTCGCCAAACAACAAGAAGATAGTTTGAATATCTCCAAGTTTATGGCGAGAATTTCCAAATATACAGAGTTACCAGAACTAACCGTTGAGATAGTGAATGAACTGATTGACAAGATTGTGATTCATAAACCAACTGGTACGAAACGCAATCGAATTATTCAGATTGACATTTATTATAATTTCATCGGAAAACTAAACAATGAAAAAAGCGAGCCAAACGAATTGGCTCGCTAATATTAACCCAAATAGCCAAACTGCTGTATGTCAGGTCAGGCTTCTCCAACTCTTCTCTTTTTAATACAAGTTATTTTGATTTGACTGGTTTATCTTGAGCTGCTTGCAATGCTGTAGCAATGGTATCTGCATACAATTTTGCTCCTGCTTCAATTTTGCTGTTGTCGCTTCCGAAGTGGACTTGGTCTGTTCCTGTCCAGATTTCTGGATGTTCCTTTGCAACTTGATTCCAATCAGCAACTGTGATATACGGTGTCTTCTTTGCCAATTCTCTCATATAGGCAGCAGCCTTCTCAACGATGGCATAGGTCTCTTTTGTCTTATCCCCCTCATAAGGAGTTACTAAAACCATATGGTGTCCCTTAGGAAGATTTTTCACGATACTATCCCAGTCTTCCTTGTAATTTTCAGGATTATTTACCCCAGTCGCAATGACCACCATCTTGGGTAAAAATTTATTCTGGCTATTGTTTAGCATGATTTCATTGGAGGTCTTAGTTGTTCTGCTGACCTGCGCATTAATCTGTGCTCCAGGAAGGGCTGTCTGCAGGGCTGTATTTGCCCTTAAGGCCACCGAGTCACCAATTAGCATAGTGCCATCAGCAATTCCTAAACTATCAGCTTCTGCTCGTTCTGCCATCACCTTAGTCTGGCCAATATTTGTTGCAGCTTGCTTCAAGCCATTGACAGTCAAGTCTGTCTCAAACGCTCCGACTTGTGGTGCCAACAAGGTCACCGTGCAGACAATGATAGTCAAGATTCCTGTACCTGCTGCAAGGATTGTATGGATATAAGGCAGGGGACGAAGAACTTGTATAGCAGGTGTGTTCTTTCCTGCAATCCAAGGTTCCAACACATAGAATGACAGACTAGAAAATCCATAAGAAAACAACAAAGTCAGTAACACAGCAAGAAGATTTGATGTCAACTGTGAGAAAATGATATAGAAAGGCCAATGGAAGAGATAAACCGCATAGCTAGTATCTGCTAAAAAGCTGATTACCTTTGGCTCCTGCACGTTAGGAGTCTTTTCATGCAAGACACGCGCTGCCAGAATCATGGCAAGGGCTGCAAGACTGGCAAGTAAAAAGCCAATAAGGTAGGCAAAAAGATAGGTGAATTTGACAAAGAGGGTCAAAAGAACTAGGAAAGCAAATCCTCCTCCAAAAACTACCAAAGTCTTTCGTAAATCCCAGATTTTATCCAACTGCTTAACGAGGGAAGTCGTCTGACGAACACCTACAATCGTTGCTAAGATACTTCCCAAAAAGAATGGATAGACATGAGTTAAACTGGAGAAATAAACAGAGGAATAAGAGGTTACTAGAAAACTACCAATAAACATGGAGAAGAAGCTAATCAAGAAGGCAGCAACAGACAAGAGAAAGACCATTCCTCTCAGCTGACCATTTGATTTTGACTGCTTAGATAAGAACCAAACTGCCAAGCCCCAAAGAATATAGTAGTGAACCTCAACAGCCAAGCTCCAATTATGAACAAACAAATGAGGAATGAACTGAGATTCATAACTCCCACCTGTTAGCAGTTCATAGAAGTTGGTCATAAAGCCTAAAACACCCGCAATTTGACCACCAATTCCAGCCACATAGTCTTGGCGAACTAGGAAGGTAAAGGGCATGGTCACCAAGACCATCAAAACCACAGGTGGCACAATTCGATAAAAACGTCTCCTAAAAAATCCAACCAAATCAATCTCATGATTTTTAGAAAATTCTTCGATGAGTAGAGCCGTAATCAGGAATCCTGAAAATGTGAAAAAGACATCTACCCCGAAAAATCCTCCAGGAAAGATGGTCTGAAAGAAATGATACAAGAGTACCAGTAGTAAACCTGTAATCCTAATCAAGGAAAACCATTTAATGCGCATACGAGTTTATTCTCCCTTTCGTTATACACTTTATTCTATCAAAAAAAGAAGAAAAATCCCAAGAGAAAACTTAGGATTTTTAGCTTATATCCATTCCATTTTAGAAATTGCGTCCTGACTTATTATAGCCATATTTTTCAACAAAATACTCACGGAATTCTAAGAGATTATCGTCCATAATGGCTTGTCGCACTTGCTTCATCAGGTTAAGCAAGAAGTAAAGATTGTGGTAGCTAGTCAAGCGGATACCAAATGTTTCATCGGCCTTAAGCAAGTGACGAAGATAAGCACGTGTGTAGTTCTTACATGTGTAGCAATCACACTCAGGATCCAGCGGCGTAAAGTCCTCAGCAAACTGAGCATTTTTTACAACCAAACGTCCCTGACTGGTCATACAAGTCCCATTACGAGCGATACGAGTCGGCAAGACACAGTCAAACATATCCACCCCACGAATCACTCCATCAATCAAACTATCTGGCGCTCCCACCCCCATCAAATAGCGAGGTTTGTTTTCAGGCAGCAGTTGAGTTGTGAAGTCCAAGACAGCATTCATCTCTTCGTGGGTTTCTCCCACTGCCAAACCACCGATAGAGTAACCTGGGAAATCCATGCTGACAAGGTCGTGAGCTGATTGGCGACGCAGGTCTTCAAATCCTGCCCCCTGCACAATTCCAAACAAACCTTGGTCATGTGGACGACGGTGAGCCTTCAAACCACGCTCAGCCCAACGGCTGGTACGCTCGATTGATTTCTTAACGTAGTCGTAAGGTTGATAAAACTGAGGACATTCGTCAAAAGACATCATGATGTCTGAGCCCAGATTGTTCTGAATAGAAATAGCCTTCTCTGGAGACAAGAACATCTTAGAACCATTTAGATGGTTTTTAAAGGTTACCCCTTCTTCTGTGATATTACGGCTATCAGCTAGAGAATAAACCTGGAAACCTCCACTATCTGTCAGGATTGGCTGGTCCCAATTCATGAACTTGTGGAGACCACCTGCGCGTGCAATGAGTTCGTCTCCAGGGCGAAGCCAGAGATGATAGGTGTTTGACAGGATAATCCCTGAACCCATCTCCTTTAACTCTTCTGGAGACTGAGTTTTGACAGTGGCTTGTGTCCCAACTGGCATAAACATAGGTGTCGGGAAGGTACCGTGGGGAGTGATGATTTCTCCCAGACGAGCTCCCGTGTGTTTTTCTTTCTTGATCAAACGATATTTGATTGGTGAATCTGACATTTTTTTACCTCCGAAGCTGGGAAAAACAGTCCCAGTTCATACTTTGTGCCCAAGGGCATACTGTATGATTTTATCAAAAAAAGCTGGAACTGTCACGAATATGGTATAATGAGAGAATGAAATACTCAAAAATTGATTTAAAAACCATTCGTCTGCAGGCCAGACAATTTCAGGCTGAAAATCCCCGCCTCTTTCTCGTCTATCTCTTACCTAGCATGCTGGTCATCTTGTCTGGCTTCCTTAATCCCTTAGAGCGCATCAACGAGTCTATTTTAGAGCAATCCTTTTTAAGCGTGCTTAGTCATGTATTCCAAGCCTACCTTTTTCCACTATTAGTCTCCTTTATCGGAACGATTCTCCTGACCAGTTCAGTTTATACAACCCTGAGACTCATCAAGAATCCCGATACAGAACTATCCGTTAAAAATAGTCTCACTCTCTTTAACGAAGAGCACTTTTCACAAACCTTTTTGACTCTCCTTCTCAAACGTTTCTATCTCTTCTTATGGAGCATTCCTAGCTTGCTTGGGATTTACTTCCTCTTTTACAGTAGCTTTCTAGCAAAGAAATTCGTTGCAATCCATCCTGAGTTTCCCAATCTGGATCTCACGTCAGTTGAAACTGAGCGTTTCCTCATGATCTTTGGTCTTTACGTTCTAGCAAGTATCTTCTTAATGATTATAGGAAATAGTCTCTATATTCCTCAATACTATGCCTATTCGCAGGTAGAATGTCTCCTTTGTGACACCCTAGACTTGGGACAAGCTAGACCAGGACAAATCCTTAAAACCAGCCGTTTCCTAATGAAAGGTTACAAATTTCAGCGCTTTGTTCTAGACTTACAACTCCTTCCTTGGTACTTCCTCAATTGGATCACCTTTGGAATTGCTAGTTTCTCACTCCTACCCTACATTCAAATCAATAAAATAATTTTTTACCGAGCAGTGCTAGCTCGAAAACGTCCAAAAGCTTGAAGGTTTTCCCTCAAGCTTTTTTCTATCAATGAGTTTCTCCGCCTACCAACTTGAGATCCTGATCCCCATATTCGATAATAGCGCCGATTGCCGCTTCTATCCCCCGCCTAATATCCACTAAACTCATAGCTGGAGTAGTCGGTCGATTCACCACCTGTTCCATCATATAAGGAATATGCATAAAACCTGCCTTAACATGTGGAAATTTCTTTTCTACCAAATAGAGGGCCTGATACATCAAATGGTTGCAGACAAAAGTTCCCGCTGTATTGGAAACAGAGGCCGGCAAGCCTTCTTTTTTTATAGCTTGAACCATCGCTTTAATCGGCAAACTACTAAAATAGGCCGAGGCACCGTCTGGACGAATAGGAAGGTCAATCGGTTGATTGCCTTCATTATCAGGAATGCGTGCATCGTCTTGATTAATGGCCACTCGTTCAGGTGTCAAGCTAGTTCGTCCACCTGCTTGGCCAATACAAAGGACAAAGTCAGGTCGATAACGGTTCATCTCTTCTTCCAATACATGGGCCGATTTGTGAAAGACTGTCGGCACTTCTAGCCAACGGACCTCAGCACCATGGATTTTAGATGGTAAACCTTTCACAGCCTCCAAAGCTGGATTAACCTTTTCCCCTCCAAAGGGCTCAAAACCTGTCACTAATACTTTCATTCCTAGCTCCTTACAACCAATTCCATGAAATTCTTTTCTTAAAAACAAGTATAACATATTTCCCTTATTCTGGAGTGAAAAGGACTAGCGAAGCTAGAATTGACCTCTAAGATTATTTAAAGAGGAAAATACTAATCAAGGTCAAAATAGCTGGTCCACCTTGCTTCAAAATAATTTTCTTATCTGCTGTTAAAGAGCCATAAGCCGCAGCACCAATCACAAATAAGACAAAAATAGTCACAATTTCTAAATTCTGTGAGAAATAAATGCTATACAATAGAAAGACTCCTAGCAGAGCGTTATAAATTCCTTGATTTTTAAACAATGAACTTACAGACGGACGAGCCAGTTCTTCCTTTTCCATGTTAAAGACACGACTAGTCGCATCTGATTGCGTTGCAATACTTTCCAAATAAAAAATGTAAAAATGCTCCAAAGCAACGATTGTTGCTAAAATGATTGTCATAATTGACATCTATTTCTCCTTAAATTTCTATATTCTCAATACCCAAAACCAATTTGTTTAATAAACGGCTGAGTTCTGTTCTTTCAGACTCTGTTAAGATACTTTCCATCTCTTCCTTAACCTTGATATGCTTCAGAGGAGGATTCACCACTAACTGCTCCTTGGCATACTTCGTAGCCTCTACCAACACTTCCCGCTGATTTTCAGGATTACGATGACGCTCCACCAAACCTTCCTTTTCTAAAATCTTAAAATGCCGGGTTAAAGCAGCTTGATCAATTTTCAAACGCTCCTGAACCGCTATTTGATTACAAGGGGAATGCTTCAGCAAAAATAATAAAATCTGATACCGTGTCAAACTAATCCCAAGTCTTTTTTCAAACAATTGCGTACTCGCTTGCTCAGACAAGCGGAGTTGGTACAGTAAATCTTGAATCTCTAGCATTTCTTCCTCTTTTCTTGATTTATCAATAGTTGACTAATCAATTATAATGCAAAGTAAAATAGATTGCAAGAATCCTGCTTAACTCATTACAAAATGCTAACTTCCCATTCTCCATTCATATTGATACTCAATGAAAATCAAAGAGCAAACTAGGAAGCTAGCCGCAGGTTGCTCAAAGGACAACTTTGAGGTTGCAGATAAAACTGACGTGGTTTGAAGAGATTTTCGAAGAGTATGACAAAGAAAAAAACGAACGAGACTCGCTTCCTATCACGAAGGCTAGTTCTCATTCGTCAAAATGATATTACAAAGTCTGGTTTATCCATTCATTGAAACGTGAACGTGATCATAGTGATTTTCTGTCACGCTACCACGGTCTGGCATTGGGTTCCAAGTATTAGCTGGTCCATATTTACTATCAAATGGAGCATAGAAACGTTGTTCCCAGATGATGTAACTAATGCCACGGCTGGCCATATTTTGAATAGCGTATTCCGCAATCTTATCCCCTAGTTCTGAGCCTTCTGGTACCATAAAGTCGATAGCCAAACCTTTTCCGTGATCTCCACTGTCCCCTGGACGATAACCACTAAAGGAGGTGATATCAAACAAGTTGGCAATTTCTTCTTTAAAAGCAGCCGTTTGTGGTTGAAGGCCTGCATTTTCAGATTTTGCTACTGCAAGTCCAGCATAATCAGGAGCTGCTGGAGCTGTGTAAGTTGTTGAAGCTGTTTTTGTCTCTTCTGGTTGATAAGTAGAAACTGCTGGTGTAGCTTCACTTGATGCTACTTCTTTTACTTCTTCTGAACTTGTTGCAGTTGTTTCCACTGTTGAAGCAGCTTGTGGGCTTACTTGAGTTTCCTCTTTCTCAGCTGGAGTCGTTACCTGAGGAGCTGCTTCTGCAACTGCACTGCTTGTTTCGGCTGTTTGCTCCTCTGAAACAGAAGTTCCTGTAGAAGACGCGACTTCTTCTGAAGCCGTCACTGTCTCTGTAACTTCTGAACTTGTTGCTACTTCTTTTGTACTTGTAGTTTCTACCGCTTTTGGCGCTTCTGCAATCGGTTGAGAAAGGTCTGCAACCTGAACAGTTTGATTATCAACGGTCACTTGATTGGTTGTCAAATCTGCTGTCGCAGTTGTCACTTCTTCACTAGAGTCTGCTTGAGGAGTTTGGATTTCAACTTCCGTTACTTCTGCTGCTTCATTGACAGTCGTTGTCAAAACAGTTTCTGGGAAAATCAAGTCCATATTAGTGATTTTATTCAAATTCGCAAGAACTGTGACATCTACACCCAAGGCTTCTGCAATGGTGCTCAAGGTATCGCCATACTGAACTGTATAACTTGTTTTGTTGTCCGTTTTAGTCAAATCATTTTGGATTTGCTCAACACTACGGGCAGTCCAAAGAACTTCTTCTGCTTGAGTTGCCAATACTGGGGCAAATGACAAGGCTACTGTTGACGCTAATATTATTCTTTTCTTCATTCTTTCAAATTCCTTTCAAATGAGTACCTGTCTATGATAACACAAAAAGAGCAGAAAAAAAGCCCTCTCGGGCCTATTTAACGGAACTGTCTATTCATTGTAACAAACTCGGTTACTTGAAATAGTTTGTTAGGTCTCTGTCACAAAACTGACACAATCTTATCGTTCCTAATCCCCAAAAATGCAAGGAATATCTGCTAACTCTTGAATTCTATGATTGCCTTCATAAGTCGACTCTAAAAAATTAATACTTTGAATCCCACTATTCTGGGCGAATTCCACATCCAGAGTCCGATCCCCTATATAATAGGTTTTCTCAGGATCCAACTGATACTTGGCTAACAGATAGTTAGCCGCTTCTGGACTTGGCTTCCGCGCAAAGCCACTCTGACTGGTTAAAATCTCTGTAAAATAGGATTCCAACCCCAAGTCTCTTAGAATGGCAAAAGCATTGTCTCCCTTATGAGTGTAAACAAAGTTCCGAATCCCTATTTGGTCTGCCCAAGCCAACATCTCACGCGCACCTGACATTAAGACTACCTGAGCATTCTTCTCAGACAGACTCTGGGCACGCACCTGATTGAGCACTTCCACATCCAGCTTTCTCTCTTCTGCCACCTGCACAAGCAAATCCTGCACCGAATACTTGAGGATAAACTCTCTCACTGTCTCCTTATCATAAGGAATAGAAAACTGAGCAAAAGTCTCCTCAATCCCTAATAAAATCGCTTCGTAAGAGTCCAATAAAGTCCCGTCTAAATCCCAAATAAAAGCTGTTTTTTGCATTTCCTATCCTTTCAAGCTCATATAACGCTGGTAACGGTAGCGTAGAAATAACCAACGAAAACCATTATCCAAAAGAGTTCCTGCCCAGATACCAGGCAATCCCCAACCAAGAACAAGCCCCATCAGATAGGCTGTCCCAATGCGGATACACCACATTCCTATACTTGTCGCATAAAAGGGAAGCCGAGCATTCCCCAAACCCTGCCAAACTGCCGTATAAATAACTGTCCCTGTCGCCATGGGAGTACCAAGTAGTGAAAAAAGTGTCACTAGAACACTAGCCTCAACCGCTAGAGGATCAGTCGTATAGAGATGAGTCAGTGGTATTCCTAAGGTATAGATACTAAAGGTCAAAGGCAACATGAGAAAAAGAGAAAGCCAAAAGGTTTGCTTGCTCAAACTAGCGACTCTTTCCCAATTATCCTCTCCAACTGCTCGAGCCACCAGCATGACTGTTGCCGTAGCAACGCCAAAGGCAGGCATATAGTTAAACTGAGTCAAAACCTCCCCGACTGCATTTCCAGCCACTGCCTCTGTTCCAAAAGAAACGACCAAGGCAATGATAACGACATCTCCAGCCCTCATCATGAGCCGCTCTCCAGCTGCTGGCACAGCCAAGGTCAATAGTTCCTTATCTAAACCAAAAGTCGGTTTCATATAAGGAAGTTTTAATTGTGACCACAAAATCATAAGACCGACCAAACGAGACAGAATAGTCCCCCAAGCAACACCCGCTATTCCCATATCAAGAACAAAAATAGCTAGACTGGAAAAGAGAATATTCAAGGCATTGGATAAGAGACTCACATAGAGAGGCAGACGTGGATTATGCGTTGCACGAATCAAAGCACCCAGACTCGTCATCAAGCCTAAAAGAACAATCGAACCACCCACTAAAGAAAGATAGAGTCCTCCACTTTCGGCCACAGTCTGCTCAGTCCCCAAAAGTCCAATCATCTCTTTCCCAGCGAAGATAGACAAAGCTCCTAAAAGAAAACTTAATAGTAAAGTAATTTTCAACGCCTCAGTCACATGATAGGCTAGCTTAGACTGATCCTTCTGCCCCAAACTTTTTGAAATAACACTAGAAATAGCTGCCCCCAGAGCAATGAAAATCGCCTGATAAATGGTGATGATATTACCAGCGACTGATACACCTGAAATAGCTATCAATCCTAAATGAGCAACCAAATAACTGTCCACCATTCCCATGAGCATCTGCAAAAAGTTTTCACCCATAGCTGGTAGTGCAATATTAAGAATATCTTTATTTTTCTTAAACAATTTCTCCTCCTGATGAAAAGAAACTCAGTTGGTTTCCCAACCGAGTTTACTCCCGCTGTCTTAAAGTCCTAGATAAGCCTCAACCGCTACTTGCATGTCAGCAGCCGCCACAGTTGTCTTATGACGAACTAGGGCTGTTTCAAGCCCATCAACTGCTGGTGGCACAGCCACTTCTGAGATTTCATGTAATTGAGCCAAGGCTTCAAAATCAGTCAAGCCTACTTTCCCTGTTACAGCCTCTACTGCAACCACTGGGAACTTGTAAGGACTAGCTGTTGAAGCAATCACTGTCTTAGTCGCATCGTCAGTAACAGCTTGGTATTTTCTATACACTGCTGAGGCAACTGCCGTATGTGGATCCTCGATATAAGAATCTGACTCATAAACACGCTTGATTTCTGCCGCTGTTTCTTCCTCAGTCGCATATTCAGCCGCAAAGAGGTCCAGAATCTCAGCATCAAAGTCTGTCAATTCATACTGACCTTGCGTATTCAAGGCATTCATGAGTTCCGCTGTCTTAATCGCATCATTACCCAAAAGATGGAAAATCAAACGCTCCAAGTTTGAAGATACCAAGATATCCATAGATGGACTAGTTGTTACTTTAAACTCACGTTTCTTGTCGTAAACACGGGTCTTGAAGAAGTCTGTCAAAACATTGTTGTCATTTGAAGCACAGATCAATTTGCCAACTGGCAGACCAATTTGCTTAGCATAAAAGGCAGCCAAGATATTTCCAAAGTTTCCTGTTGGTACTGTGAAGTTAACCTTTTCACCAGCTACAATCTCACCAGTCTTAACCAACTGAGCGTAAGCATAAACATAGTAGACAATCTGTGGTACCAAACGACCAATGTTCATAGAGTTAGCTGATGAAAATTGCAACTTGTTGGCAGCCAATTTTTCACGAAGAGCCACGTCGTTAAACATGTGCTTCACATTTGTTTGAGCATCGTCAAAGTTACCGTCTATTGCGATAACATGAGTATTACCACCAGTCTGAGTGGTCATTTGCAACTCTTGTACCTTGCTGACACCATCCTTTGGATAAAAGACGATAATATCAGTACCAGGAACATCCGCAAACCCTGCCATAGCAGCTTTCCCAGTATCACCAGATGTAGCTGTCAAAATGACGATTTTGTTCTCCAAGCCATGCTTCTTAGCAGCAGTCGTCATAAAGTATGGCAAGATAGACAAGGCCATATCCTTAAAGGCAATCGTTGAACCATGGAACAATTCCAAGTTGTATTGCCCATCTAATTTCACCAAAGGCGCAATAGCTGGAGTATCAAACTTGCTATCGTAGGCATTATTGATACAGTAGTCCAACTCCTCAGCTGTAAAATCATCTAAAAAGGCTGACAAAACTAACTTAGCAACTTCCTGATAAGAAGCATCTTTCAATTTGTCAAAGTCCAAATCTATCTTTGGATAAGTAACTGGTGTAAACAAACCACCGTCCGTCGCCAAACCTTGCAAAATAGCTTGGCTAGCAGTTACTGTATTGTTGGTATCACGTGTTGATTGATAAACTAATGTCATTACTCTCTATCCTTTATCTATAGTCTCTTCCATTATATCATGATTTTTCAGAAAATTCTCCCTTTATAAGAGAAATTATAGTCCCAATTCTTCTTTCAAAGGCTGTAAGTAGGTCATTTCTTGCTTATTTCTCATCTCCAGTCCTTCCTCAGCTAACAGGAGTAAGTCTTTGGAAAATTCAATAATCGCAGTTTCTTCCTCATCTGTAAGCTTTTTCTTAGAAAATTGTCGTCTTAAAAACTTGTAATTACGACCAAATGCTTCAAAGAAAGATGCTGTTTCTAAGTAAACTTCTAACTTATCTAAATTAACCAACAATCCTAAGTGAAAAGCTGCTGAAGCGAAGGTTCTATCTAAAGGTTGAGTACACACACTACGAAACTCAACTGTTCCTCGAGTCGTTAAGTCTTGGTACTGATAACTACGATGAGTTTCAAAATCCTTCTCTTGAGGGTAAATAAGAACCTCATCCCCATTAAGAGCATATGCTTGGATTTCAGATGTAGCCAAATAGCCCCTAGCCTGAATCGGATAAAAATAATAGGTTTGCCCATTACGTTCCGCAGTAAAAATTGCAGAATGATCTAGATAATCAAAAAAATCATCCTCATATTTAAAGAGTCTAGCATTGACACCAACATTCTCTGGATAGATACCATGCATGGATTCTTCCCAGAAAATATCCCTTGAGATTTTCGTATCCCAATCCGCACCTGTAAACTCAGAGTTTGCAAACAAATAAGCTTTAGCTGCTTCAATTTGGGTAAAAGCATTAATCACCCGTAAGTAATTGGATTTTGAAACATCCAACTGAACCTGACTCCCACAAATAAACGCTCCGTATTCAGGGAATTGATGTAAGTCCGATTTAGTCACATTCCTACTCAAACTCAAATAGTCCATCAACATCCGATAGCGTGGATAAGCCACTGGATAGTTCACATTTTTATCCCAGTTAGGATGAATACCGCTGCCAATAATAGCATGATTTGATTCAGCTAATTTTCTCTGAATTACATTCATATAATTATTGAAACGATTTTCGATCTCTTGAATCGTTTCAGCCTTACCAAATGCAAACTCAATCGTTGTATAGGAAACTTCAAACAAAATAGCATCCTGACTTATCGGATCTACTAACTGGATAGGATTGCCAAAATCATCTACCTTTTCTACAGTGAAATCCAAAGCAGAAACTAAATATCGGAATAAGTGTTTGATAACTTCAATATCTGTAGCATCCCCTTCCAAGTTTACAACAGGATATTCCAGTTCAACCCCAATAAACAATTCAAGATTTTCTTTAATATTTTTCAAATACCGATGTTTTAATAAATCGATAGAACGAGACATACTATTCTACTCTTTCTTAATCTAAATAAAATTTGAATAACTACTATTATACCAAAAATAATATAAAAAGGAACGAAGATATACTACGTTCCTTAACTCTATACTATACCGGCGGCCGGGGTCGAACCGGCACGTCCTTGCGGACACTGGATTTTGAGTCCAGCGCGTCTGCCAATTCCGCCACGCCGGCAAATAGTAACTGGGGTAGCTGGATTCGAACCAACGCATGAGGGAGTCAAAGTCCCTTGCCTTACCGCTTGGCTATACCCCAATAATATAAAATAGGCGAGTGATGGGGATCGAACCCACGCATGCCAGAGCCACAATCTGGTGTGTTAACCACTTCACCACACCCGCCATAATTCTATTAACACGGGCAGTAGGAATTGAACCCACACTGAAGGTTTTGGAGACCTTAGTTCTACCTTTAAACTATGCCCGTAAAATGGAAGGGGAGGGATTCGAACCCCCGAACCCGAAGGAGCGGATTTACAGTCCGCCGCGTTTAGCCTCTTCGCTACCCTTCCAAAATATATAAATGGCGCGAGACGGAATCGAACCGCCGACACATGGAGCTTCAATCCATTGCTCTACCAACTGAGCTACCGAGCCTTATTGCGGGAGCAGGATTTGAACCTACGACCTTCGGGTTATGAGCCCGACGAGCTACCGAGCTGCTCCATCCCGCGTTAATGAAAAAGGAGGATGTGGGATTCGAACCCACGCACGCTTTTACACGCCTGACGGTTTTCAAGACCGTTCCCTTCAGCCGGACTTGGGTAATCCTCCAAAATAGTCCGTACGGGATTCGAACCCGTGTTACCGCCGTGAAAAGGCGGTGTCTTAACCCCTTGACCAACGGACCAAACTTTATGGGCACGAGTGGACTCGAACCACCGACCTCACGCTTATCAGGCGTGCGCTCTAACCACCTGAGCTACGCGCCCAAGTTAAAAACTTGGTAATTGAACAAAGTTCAAAGCGGGTGACGAGAATCGAACTCGCGACAACAGCTTGGAAGGCTGTAGTTTTACCACTAAACTACACCCGCTTAAATGGGAGTTAACGGGATCGAACCGCTGACCCTCTGCTTGTAAGGCAGATGCTCTCCCAGCTGAGCTAAACTCCCTAGAGCTAAGCGACTTCCATATCTCACAGGGGGCAACCCCCAACTACTTCCGGCGTTCTAGGGCTTAACTTCTGTGTTCGGCATGGGTACAGGTGTATCTCCTAGGCTATCGTCACTTAACTCTGAGTAATACCTACTCAAAATTGAATATCTATTCAAACTAAGAAAACCTTACGCTTTCATATTCTCAGTTACTTTGGATAAGTCCTCGAGCTATTAGTATTAGT